>JABFSB010000577.1 GCA_013140875.1 Acidobacteriota bacterium | reverse complement strand
ACCCGGACGCGCTCCGAAACCAAGCCGATTCAGAACGTGCAACGCCTTTTGATTTTGGGTCAAAGCTTTTTTGTCCGTCACTCGACCCGGCGGTATCGCAAACGCCGGAACGGTAAATGCCGTCAGCACGAGCGCCGTAAAGATCTTGTTAATAAATTGCCTGGAACTTCTCATTTTAGAATTACCCTTTGTGTCGGAATTTTTTGATCGATAATCGATCTCGCTAGGTTAGACGCTCTTAAATTAGGATTGGGCGAAAAAATCGAAAACGGGCTGGCGACATCGCTTACCGCCTTTTCGCAATCACGGCAACAGAACTCGACTTTTCCGCATCAAAATTGTCGAATATTTGGAATTTTTGCGATAATATTCACTCACTTGGCCGAAACGACCACGATAATGATCAAACACCGCTTCTTAGTTATATTTGCGTTGATCGGAGGCTTTGCATTCCCGGGCACGCTCGCCGCTCAAAGCAGCTTTAGTAATTCTGAAGTCGAATACGGATTCGAGCTGCCGGACGACCTTTGGAAGATGACGGTAAAACCCTCGGCCACAACGCCGAACGTCGAATACGTCTATGGCGACCGCACCCAGGGACACCTGGAAGTGCGGAAGGTAAATCTTCCGGATAAAGGGGTTGTGTCCGATATTATCAAGGATGAAGAGCAAAAACTTCAGTTTCTGCCCGGTTACGTTGCCGGAAAAGAAGAGCCGTTTGGCGGCTTTCTTCGCGGAACCGCATTTAATTTCGAATTCGTCCGTGCCGGACGGCCGATGAGCGGAAGATTTTATTTCCTTAAAGGCGGCGACAAGGCCGTTTATATTCTTCGATTTACAGGCTTTCGAGATAAGCTCCGGTCGATCCGCAACCAGACCGACCAGATCGCACGGACGTTTAACGTAAAGAAAGCCTGACGTTGCAATGATGTAAGAAATCCGCTCCTAACCTGTCGAAACAAATCTGATCTTCGAACCCGCGGGAACAATATAGCCGGATAAACTCTCAACGCCTTTAAGAGCTTCCGCGAGACTGGCAAAATGCCTCATCCGCGTCGGCTTCACCTTTGCCTCCGGCAGATCGCTCACGATCCGCACGTCGAATTTTTCCGCTATTGTGAACAGGTTCCACGCTGTTTGGCCGTTCACCTGATAGGCGTCGCACAACCTATCGGCCAGTTGCCGACTGTTTGCGGCCTCGAACCACTTGAGAAAGTCTTCGCGGCCAAGGCCGTCGCGGCACTCGGCGAGCAGAATTATCGTTCCGCCGTCGATACACGCTTTCGAGGCTGCTTCGAGCGTCTTGTGCGCCTGAATCAGATTCACGTCATGCGGAAAACCGCCGCAGCTCGCGATCACAATTTCACGCTTCTCCGTAAGTTCCAAAGTGTATCGGTCCGCGTAAATCCCGCAAGCCTTCTGGTGTGATTCTATCCAGTCGCCGCAATAAAGATCGACCGCTTCGCCGGCCTCATCAACGAAGGTACTGATACAAAACGACGGCTTTGTTTTCGAGGCCGCTTCGACAAACGCCTCATGGACCGCATTTTCATCCAACAGTCCGGTTCCCACGCCATCGCGCCGCGATCTTGTTTCGCAATCGAACGCCAGTTTGTGAGTAGCCGAGATCGTTTTCGACGACGCGAGTCCCGGGCAGATCAGCTTTCGCCCGCCGGTAAATCCGGCAAAGTAGTGGAATGATATTCCGCCGATCAGGATGATGCGATCGTTCTCGACCAGTGCGCGATTCAGCTCGACCGCGATTCCGCCGGAGGTTTCGCCCAATCTTACGATGCGCGAAATATCGCGCGGCGTGTGGTCGAGCGTTTTGATGCGTTGGGCGATAAATGGAGTAAGGATCGCCGTCTTTTCGTCTTCGGTAACGGGGCGATGAATCCCGGTCGAGAAGATTATGCTGATGTCCGACGGCGAGGTGCCGTTTGCGATAAGGCGACGGACTAAAACGTTCACAACCTGTCCGCACGCCACTTCGCGGGTAGCATCCGGCACGACGATCAGCACCGTTTCGCCGGGCTGGACTATCTCTTCGATAACCGGCGTCCCGATGGGCTGGTCGAGCTTTTCGTTCAATTGCAGATCGCTGAGCGGCGCCGATTCCGAAGCCGCCGCGAGCACATCGAACCGAGTATCATCGAACTCAAAATAGTAATGGCTTTTCCCGTATTTGAGTTCAATATTCGCCATTTAAGGAAACTAACAGATCGGTAATTGAGTCAGTTTGAAGCCTCCGTGTTCTTTGTGTCTTCTCTTTGTGTTCTTTGTGTTAAAAAATCCGGTAAACACAAAGTTCACAAAGTAACACACACAAAGAAAATCAAGGGACGAGAGTTTCGAACTAATGCACTACTAACCGTTCGCAAAATTCGACCGCACCGGCTCGAAGCATTTTGTGCCGGTTTCGCAAACGTAGACCGCTTCGGTCTCGCGGTTGAGCGTTTCCATCTGGATGGTCAGGTGGTCGATGCCGAATCCGTCATGCAGCCGGTCGCGCACGACGCCCAGCAGGTCGGAGTGGCCGACCGTCTCGTCGTGGCTGATATGCACCGACAACGCGTGAATGCCGGACGAGATCGTCCACACATGAAGATCGTGAATCCCACGAACACCGGCCGTTCCGAGCAGTGTACTTTCGACCGCCGAAAGGTCGATGTGCGACGGCGTGCCCTCGAGCAAAACGTTTACCGAATCGAGTATCAGCCGCCACGCTCCCGCAATTATGATCGCGCTGATCAGAATGCTGCCGACCGCATCCGCCCACATCCACCCGAGTGCAAGGATCAAAATTCCCGCGATCATCGCGGCAACCGAACCAAGCAGATCGCCCACGACATGAAGAAATGCACCACGCATGTTGAGGTCGTGTTTGTGGCCCGAATGCAGCAGGAAAGCCGAGAATATATTTACGATCAACCCGCCCGTCGCAATAACAAGCAGCTGGGCTCCTTTAATTTCGGGCGGCGATTGCCACCGCTGGATCGCCTCGTAAATTACCCAAAGTGAAAGCAGTGCAAGGGCGACTCCGTTGACGAAAGCGGCCAAAATCTCAAGCCGGTAATAACCGTAGGTCTTTTTCGACGTGGCCGGCCGGGCCGCAAACCAAAAGGCGAAAAGAGTCAACGTAATTGCCGCGACATCGGTTAGCATGTGTCCGGCATCGGCGATCAGTGCAAGCGAATTCGTCAGCCATCCGCCGACCGCCTCGGCGATCATGTACACGAACGTCAGCCCGAGCGCTATTTTAAGCCGTTTAACACTTCCGGCCGATCGGGTTGAATGTGAATGATCGTGTTCCGCCGACAAAACCTGGACCTCAACTAATACTTTCTCAAAACCTTTCCGTTCCGCATTGATAGAATGACGCCCGCTCTGTTTCCGGCGTCATCGCTAAATTCAACGGCGGTTTCCGACAGCGGCGTGGATATCTGCAGTCGGAACGATCCGTCCGCCGCCGCGAATACCTGATTTTCCTGCGATTTAACCAGAACACCAGACTGCGTTCGGCCGCTTATTATGTAAACGTTTCCGCCGACCTTTTCAACCTGCCATCCGCTTGTTTCGATCGGGCGGCTCGCTTCGCGGCGGATAACCGAAAATTTCCACGGCTCGCTCCAATCGCTCGTCTGGCCCGACCGGGAATTTGACTTCAGCCTCCAATAATATGTTCCCGGCGAAAGGCCGCCGAGACGAAACTCTCGCGTCGTCAGTTCCGACCGATCGACCAAAATCGAATCGGCGGCGAAATAGGATGACCGGGCGACCTGCAAATAATAGCCGGAAAGCGGCGTCGAGCCCTCATCCGACCAACTGAACGAAACACTCGCACCTGTACCCGACGCATCGACCACCTGCGCCATATTTCCGGGCCCGTCCAGCTTTGGCGGAGGCAAAAGCTGCTCTTTCGACGCCACCTTGCCTTGATCGACCGCGGCATATTCGTTTGCGCCGATGGCCGTCTTGCTTCCGCCGACGGTAGTTTCCACACCGCCGCGGCTGACCCGGATCTCGGCTCCCCGGTTGTCCGCATTAAAGCTTGCGTCGGTGTCGCTTCCGATCTGCGTTTGCGAATCACGCATTTCGACGATGTTCTTGGTATCCTCGGGCTGCTGCTCGGTCCGAACGTTCAACTGTCCGTCATCCAGCGACACGCGAACATTATTTCCGCCGCCGAAGAACGATGAATTATCACGGATCACCACGGTACTATTCGGCCGCACGGAATAGACCGACTGGTCGATCATCTGCACGATCGCCCGGCCGTCGGCCTGGGTCTGGATCGTGTCGCCCGCGGCCACGTAGGTTTCTTTTGTAACGATGATCGTCTCTCTGGTCGCGGCACGCGTGATACGCACGTCGCCTTCGAACGAAATTATCTTTGCTGCATTCTTCGGCAGGTCGGCCTGCTGCGTTGCGACGAACCAGTTGTTCTTTATCGCCCACCACCCGCCGAACACAACCGCACATGCGACCGCGATGAACACGACAAGGCCCGTGATCGTGCTTCGCCTGATCTTCCACCATTCGACATAGATTTTTTTATATTTCTGTTCCATTAAGGATCAGCCGGCGATCGACTCGCTGTCCTCGCCGTTCTCATCGATGGCCTCATCTGGTGGCGGGAAAATTAGGGAAAGAACTATCGAGATCACGATCGAGACAACCACGATGCCCAGCGAGATATTTATGAGAAGCTGCTCGAACTCGTGATTCTGATAGCGGACGAGGAAATTGGAAATTCCAGAGCCGCTTGAGCCTATTACCATTATCAGGCCTTCGCCGATCAGAGGCAAGAGCATTTTTACGCCGATAAAAGTAAGAATGAACGCCAGCCCGTATTTTAGAAACTTAAATCGGTCCGCCAGCTCCGACAACAGAAAGAAAAACGTCCGCAGGCCGAGGATCGCGAAAATGTTCGAGGTGTAAACGATGAACGTGTCGGTCGTTATTCCCAATATCGCCGGGATCGAATCGACCGCAAAAACCAGGTCGGCAATATTGATCACGATCAGCACAAGCAGCAGCAGGGTGCCGGTGCGCCTGCCGTTCTGGGTAACAAAAAAACGCTCTCCGTCATAATGCTTTGATATCCTGATGAACCGGGTCGTCATGCTGACGATCGTGCTTTCCTCCGGCTCGAACGCCTCGTCCTCGCCGAACATCTTTATCCCGGTATAGATGAGAAACGCTCCGGCAATGTAAAGTGTCCAATGAAAGCGGTTAACGACCTCGACGCCCGCAAAGATCATCACGAGGCGCATTACCAGAGCCATGAAAATTCCCCAAAATAGCACCCGGTGCTGGTACTTTTTCGGGACTTTGAAGTAATTGAAAATTAGAAGAAAAACGAAAAGATTATCGATTGAAAGCGACAATTCGATAAGGTATCCCGTGAGAAACTCTTTTGATTTGAATGCCCCGAACTGCGAATAAATGAACCCCGCAAAAAGCAACGCTAAACCGACCCAGACGGCGCTCCAGAGCAAGGTCTCCTTCCGGCTCGGCGCGTGGGATTTGCGGTTGACAACGCCGATATCCACAAACAAAGCGACCAAAACCACCGCGAAAAAAAAGAGCCAAACCCAAAACGGATATTCGATCGCTGTCATAAAATAAAGTCCGCACCAAAACGCGGAACCCTAATTCTAACCGAAGTACTTTATCGACACTAACACCGTCCGATCTGCTCCCGTCGTCGCCTGTACGGTTTTGTCCTTTCAATTCGCTAAGTCAAGGATGACCTAATTTAGACAGAAATGGTGGAACGATCGGAAGATCTTTACAGCGTCCGCTCGACGATGGCAGCGATGGCTTTCAGGCCGTCGGCATCCGTCTCGGAAAAGTCGTTGAGACGGTCGCTGTCCACGTCGAGGACGGCAAATACCTCGCCTGTTGCGCCGACCAGGGGCACGACGATCTCGGACCGGGCGGCCGAGCTGCAGGCGATATGGCCGGGAAAGGCGTCGACATCGGGCACGATCGCGGTTTCGCGCGTCGAATAGGCGTGGCCGCAAACTCCGCTGTCGAAATCGATCCGGGTACACGCCAGCGGCCCTTGAAACGGCCCAAGAACGAGCTGTTCGCCTTTTTTTAGGTAGAACCCGACCCAGAAAAATCCGAACGCCTCTTTTAGTACGGCCGCGATGTTCGCCAAATTTGCGACCAGGTCGGTCTCGCCCGAAACCAACGCTTCGATCTGCGGGGCAATTTCAGCATAAACCTGCTCACGGCCCGCCGACTTCGAAAACGCAATACTCTCTGCCATAATCGGATTTTATCGGCTAGAGTTCCTGGCGGCAACCTTGGTGGAAACACTCACAAAAATAATGTTCATTGCGGCCGGAGGCGCTGTCGGAGCCGTCGCGCGCTATTTGATCAACATCTCGCCTCTCAGCCGCGTATTCGAGAACTTCCCCTTCCCGACGTTCCTGATCAACATTACCGGGTCGTTCCTGATCGGATTTTTGCTGATCCTGCTTACGGACAAGGTCGAGGTCAGTGAAAACCTGCGGATGGCCGTGATCGTCGGTTTCCTAGGAGCCTTTACGACGTTCTCGACGTTCGAGATGGAAATTTACGGATTACTGAAGGACCGGTTTTTCGTTACAGCGTTTCTATACCTGCTGTTGAGCGTGGCGGTCGGATTTATCGGTGTCGCAGCCGGTGTGGCGGCGGCAAAGCGTATTTCGTGATCAGCGGGCAACTTCGGCCGAGACGCCCGACAATCTGGTCCTCGCTTCGCGGACGAGATCGGCAGCCCTTTCGGCTGTTTCAGCCATCGCCGTCAGATGGCCCATTTTGCGGCCGGGCTTGGCTTCGGCCTTGCCATAGAGATGCAGTTTAACGTGCGGGTCCGCGAGAGCCGCGGCCCAATCAGGTTCGCCCGATTGCCACAAATCGCCGAGCAGGTTGGCCATGGCCGCCGGGCGGTAAAATTCCGTCGAGCCGAGCGGCAAGCCGCAAACCGCGCGGACCTGCTGCTCAAATTGCGAGGTGATGCAGGCATCGAACGTCAGATGGCCGGAATTATGCGGCCGAGGGGCAAGCTCGTTAACGAGCAGCTTTTCATCCCTCGTCAGGAAAAACTCGATGCAAAGCGTGCCAACATAATCGAGCGTTTCGGCGATGTTCCTCGCGATCTCGACCGCCTCGTTAAAGACCGTTTCACTGACGATCGCCGGTGCGAAAGAAACGTCGAGTACGTGGTTGGCGTGGTCATTTTCGATCACGCCGTAATGAACGAAATTTCCACGCTGGTCCCGCGCACAGACGACCGAAACTTCTTTTTCGAAATCTACGAAAGCCTCCAGCACGGCGTCGTTGCCGTTCATCGCGGCATACGCGGCGTCGAGATCGCTCCGCTGTTTGATCTTCGCCTGGCCCTTGCCGTCGTAACCGAACCCGGCGGTTTTTAGTATCGCCGGCAGGCCGATCTCGTCCAGACCGCGAAAAAGATCGTCGATCAGTTTGATCCGACGAAAGGGCGTGATAGGAAAGCCGTTCGTCGAAAGAAAAATCTTTTCGCGAAGGCGATTTTGCGTGGTGTGGAGGATTTCACCCTTAGGATGCACGTTTGTGGATTCCGAAGCGGCCTCAACGGTTCGTGACGGCACATTCTCAAACTCGAACGTGATCACATCGACCGAGCGTGCAAACTTGCGAACCGCATCAAGGTCATCATAATTCGCCGTGGTCTCGATGTCCGCGACCTGCCCGGTCGGCGTGTCGCTTTCCGGCGAAAATGTGTGCACGCGATAACCCAATTTGCGTGCCTCGATCGCGAACATACGGCCGAGCTTCCCGCTGCCGAAAACGCCGATGGTTGAGTTTGGAGGAATTATACGGGCCACGGTTCTGGATAGTTCGAGAACCGATAGCTTAACCCGTCACGGGCCGATTTGCGAACCGTGAGCTCTATTGCGGCTGCGAGTTCGTCATCTGATCTATGGCTTTATCCGTCTGCTGCGTCCGGTTTGTGTGTTCGGCCAGGCCCGGAGCGGCACCGACCGCGTTTGCCACGGTCTGGCTTCGATAGCGGTCATATTCCGCGCGCGAGCGTCCGGCGTCGGGCGGAAGAGGTTGAGCGCCCACGCGATTGGCTTCGGTCGAATTTACCTTGTCGACCGAGCCCTGAACACCGATGAAAATGTAGTAGAAAACGGCGGCAACGCTCAAAAATATAATCAGGGCGGCGATCGAAAACTTAGGCCTCGGACCGGATTTGACGGTTATTTGAACGAACGATGTTCCACACCGCGCGCATTCGAGATCGGTTGCGAAATTGGTAAGTCCGCACTTTCGGCATTTCGTTGAATTCATTGGCGGGGTCTCCACAAGGATGAAGTCGCGGGAAGTCCTAACAAGATTAAACGCCGAATAGAAGCAGATATCCTGAATTTCTTACTTCCTTATCTTTGCCGCCAAACGCTTTTGTACGGCATCGCCGGAAAGTTCGCGAAGGGCATCCGATGCTATCCATCGTGCGGACTTTGTATTCTGAAGCTTTATGCGCTCGGCCGCCTCGATCGCAAGCTTGTTAAGTGCGAGGTTTCGTTTGCCGATCTGCCGAAGCGCCCAGTTTACCGCCTTTTTAACGAAGTTGCGTTCGTCGTTGGACTGCTTTTCTAAGATAGGCAGAAATTCGGCGATCTTTTCGTCATCGGCCTTTTTGTCGTGAACAGCCAGCCATGCCATCAGAACGATTCCGGCACGTTTGATGAACTCTTCATCGCGTTCGCTCCATTCAAAGGCCTTTTCATAAGCAGGCGCGGTGCGGCAGAACAGATGTCCGCACGTACCGTCGACGACGGCCCAATTATCGAAATCACGTGCCCACGCATCCATCTGTTTCGGCGTGACCCGTTTCGGATCGTCGATCAGATATGCGATCGCGCGAGCGTCGTGAATTCCCGATTTCCACAGATCGAGCGCAAGAGAGTGACGATCACTCGTTTCTTTTTTGATTTCTTTCGCGAGCAACTTCAGATCCGGTGCCGCTACGCCGAAAGCTTTTTTGGTGACGATTCCGAACCGGACCATTCCGGCTACGTTTTCCGGTGAGCCGAACGATTTCAATTTTGTGATGATCTCATCTACCGTCATCTATTTCAGTTTGGTTTTCAGAACGGCCTTGGTTTGTTTGGATCGAAAAGCGTGAAGCTTTTTTCTTAACTCGGGGCGAGAATTGGCAAGGATGGCAATTGCAAGCAGTGCCGCATTTTTAGCACCGGCCTGCCCGATAGCAAGTGTGCCGACCGGCACACCCGCAGGCATTTGAGCGATGGAAAGAAGCGAATCCAAGCCTTTCAATGCCTTGCTTTCGACCGGAACACCCAATACAGGCAAAACGGTCTGCGATGCGCACATTCCGGGCAGATGCGCCGCTCCGCCGGCTCCCGCGATTATTACCTCTATCCCGCGGCCCTCGGCCGATTTGGCAAATTCGAACAACAGATCGGGCGTGCGGTGTGCGGAGACGATCTTCGTCTCGTGCGGGACGCCGAATTCGTCGAGTGTCTGTGACGCAACCTCCAGCGTCGGCCAGTCACTTTTGCTGCCCATTATGATGGAGACAAGCGGATTATTTATTTTCGATCGGGCCGTCATAAACGCTCACGACGATTCCGCCCATGTGGGCTTCGTCGGCCCAGCAGGTGCGGCCGTCGACGTAACAAATGTGGCTTTCATAAGATTCCCGGCTATCGCGATACCAGGCGACATAACCACCGGATACCGACTCGTTCGAAAACTCGAGCCCACGACCTGCCTTGTCGGTCGCCCGTTTTCCGCATTCGACGCAAATACACTTCGGATATCTCGGCGACCGTTCCCCGTCCTTTCCGCAGATCGGGCAAACATAGTAATCACTCATTGAGCCAACTCGCGTCTTATCACCGATTCGAATTTGTCCCATGCCCTGATAACGCTCCGCCAATAGACGATTCGGCCGGTCTTGTCGATCACGATATTTTTGGGGTAACCGCTGAACGCAAAGTCCTTCATCGCGACGGCCGCATCGACCGCTTGAACATAATCGAACCGCTCTTTCGCCAAATATTTTTTTACATCGCCTGCCGCATCGGGCGTCATCGCAAGAAACAGAATCCGGTCTTCGCCGCCGAATTTCGCCTTAAAATCGTTCAGCCTGGGTTCCATATCAAGACACGCCGGACAACCTATAAACCAAAAATTCAGCACGACAACCTTGCCTTTTAGATCGCTGAGCGAAAGTGTTTTTCCGTCAACGGTGCGCACCGCAAAATTCGGTGCCGTCATGCCTTCCTGCGGTATCTTTTGCAGCCTAAACTCGACTCGCCCGTCCTCGGATTTCTTAACGATCGTCGCGTCCGGATAATTGAAATTCGCCATGCGTATGTCGACAAACTCGTTATTTGAGACCGGATTCCCATCGGAGTCGAAGAAAGACTCACCAGCCGCCGGCCGTGATTGGCCAAAGGCGTGACAAATCGGCAACGCCAGGATAAGCGCCACAGTCAATATGCCGGCGACCGACCCTTTGTTTCGTGATATCGGCATGAAACTAAAAGTAAAAGAGATAAGCTCGTAAAGCAACCTGCCGGGCGGGTTGGCTATTTATTTGATCCGTTATCAGCAGAAAAAACGCTTATCTGAGTGAGTCCGTCGAAGACGTTGCTTTAGACCGGGATGCGGTTATACTTACAGGCATACTTCAACAGGCAATATTAATGTAATTATTCGGGAGGTTTTTGTGCTCGGGAAAACCATATCGCACTATCAGATCGTGTCGCAGCTCGGTGAGGGCGGGATGGGTGTTGTCTATCAAGCGGAAGATGTGAACCTTGGCCGGCACGTCGCCTTGAAATTTCTGACACCGTCAATGGCGAACGACGAAAACCTGATCCAGCGGTTTCAACGCGAGGCGCGAGCGGCATCGGCGCTGAACCATCCAAACATTTGTACGATCCATGGCATAGAGCAGCACGAGGGCCAGCATTTTATTGTAATGGAACTGCTGGATGGCGAACCGCTCTCAGACCGTATTCACCGAGAGCCTCTCGATATCGGGACGGTTTTAACGCTCGGGGTGCAAATCGCCGACGCGCTTGAGTCGGCTCACTCCAAGGGCATCGTTCACCGGGACCTCAAACCCGCCAACATTTTTGTTACCTCGCGCGGCCAAGCGAAGATCCTCGATTTCGGTCTTGCAAAAATGGATCGCCAAAAGCCGGACGCCGCATCCAATCTTCCGACCGCCGTCCTGGACGGCCTGACATCACCCGGCACGGCAATGGGCACCGTATCGTATATGTCGCCGGAGCAGGCCCGCGGCGAGGTTACGGATGTTCGCACCGACTTGTTCTCGTTCGGCACGATCCTTTATCAGATGGCAACCGGAACGCTGCCGTTTCAAGGTGATACTTCGGCGGTGGTCTTTGATGCGATTCTGAACCGCAGTCCTGCT
>JABFSB010000360.1 GCA_013140875.1 Acidobacteriota bacterium | reverse complement strand
TTCGATCACGAATTCAACGTCGCTTCGCAAGCCGGTCTCGAACCTTTCGCCCGACTTGCTGCCGACGCGGGCCCATTTTGTATTTGTGAATTTCAACGACGATCCGTCCGCCGCCGGCGTGATCGAATCTGCCCCGTCAGCGGACGAGTAAACTTTTCCATCGCCAAGCGTCAGAAACGGAACGAATGACGGGTAAACTTCCTCGACCGGTGCCGCAAATCCCGCCAGGCCGAACGGTGCCGGCAGGTAATCGGCGATCGCCGGTTTTGTTCCGACCGTTATCGGCAGGGCAAACCGCAGTTTGCCTTGGCGAACGAGCCAAACACCTTCTTTTTTGTCGCCCTTTGCAAAAAATTCGAATCGCTTAACGTCGGGCAAAGACGGCGAAGCCGCGATGGCGGTCACGTTCTCCTTCGCCAGCACGTCCATGAACGCGTGATGAGCGAGAATGATCTTCCCTAACCCGGTTCCGGTCTGCTGCCATTCGCGATTCGGGTTTATGTACGAATAATTGCCGCGGCCGTAGGCAAACACGGTGAACATGTGCGTTTGATCGCTGTAGTCGGCACGTATCCATCGCCACGCCTGATTGTAGAGCGCCGCCAGTTCCGAAAGCGGTGCCGGCCGGAACTCCGGATGTTCGCCGAGAAAGGCCGCGATCTCGAGCGTGTCCAGATAGCTGACCAATCCCTGGCTGCGGCCCCAGTTATAGCCATAGCCTTCAGGCGAGACCATGTCCCACCACAGTTTCATCTGCTGTTTGATCGACGGCTTTAGCTTGTCAGTTATATCTTTGCGTCCCGCAATTTCGGCGGCATCCCAACAAAACCGGGCGTACTCGTTCGAATAGCGGTCGTAGCGGCCGGTCGGTGGATTGTCATCGGCATAGATCGCCCCGTCGGTAAACTGTTTCGCGGCTGTCTCGACTACTGAATCGAGCAGTGCGCGGTCTTTCAACACGCCCATCTGCCAGCTCATCGCGGCTACGCGTGCGGCCACGCCGAGATAATTTTCGGGCAGGTTGATGACCGCGCGTTTTTCCTTGTCGTAAAAACGCGCCGGGTCGAGCAAGTCGTGCCACTCCTTCCGCTCGGCCTCCGTCATGCTCTGCCACACGGCGTTTTTGCTAAGATCGGTCCCGTAATGCCGCAGTGCGAGCGTCGAATAAAGTTGTGCAAACGCCTTGCCGCCTTGTCGTGATTCGATCAGGCCTATTTCGGCTATGGCCCGTGCCGTGTCTTTATCGGCAATCGTCCGCGTTCCGCCAACATCGGCCTGCGCCGCCAACGCTCGTGCAAAGCTGCCCCAGGAAAATTCACCGACCGTCAACGCATTAAAAACTCGATCCGGCGGCGGGCTGAGCGATTTTATATTTCCAAAATGGCTCGCGATTTCTTTTGCCAGGAAATCTTTGACTTCAGAATCCAGAGCGGTGGTCGAGACGGTCACTCTCTCTGAAAGCGGCTGCGCAAAGGCATGCACGGGGAAAACCCCGATCGCGGTGCCGATCAGCGCGAGGAGTAATTGAAAATAACCAATTCTATTTCTTTTTGGAATTACCATCGCAATCAAAAATGGAGTTCGCGCAAGTTTCGAAACCACGCTCGAACGAACTCCATATTTGTAATAACCGACTAAAACGTCAGACGGGCTCCGAACTGGAGCCGGCGCATCGCCGAGGCGCTTGAGATACGTCCAAACGTTGTCGATGTCGCAACGTTTGCAGGCACGCTGGCATTGGGCTGATCATAATTCACGAGGTTGAGTATATTCGTACCCTCGGCACGCAACCGCAGCTTGAACCGCTCGTTGAACCGGAAGTCGCGAGACAGCGCCAGATCGACAACTTTGTAACCCGGTCCGGTCAGCAGGTTTCTGGCCGAGCTTCCCTCGGTGGCAACTCCGTTCACGATTGGATTTTGAGCAAAAGCGGCGGTGTTGAACCACCTGTCCGCCGTCGGGTTGGCAAGGTGCGGGTCGCCTATCAATTGGGCTCGATCGGTTCCCGTTACGCCGTCCAGATTGGCGTCGACGCCGCCGTTTGTAACGGTGAAAGGCCTGCCGCTCCGGATCTTGACTATGGGTGAAATGCTCCAGCCGTTAATAATTCCCTTCGCGACGACATTATCTCCGCTGTAAAAGTCCGGACGGAAATTCATGCTCATGCTGAATACGTGACGCTGGTCGGTGTCGGCCCGTCCGTTCTCGAGGTTCAGCTTGCTGGAATTCTGTGCAAGGCCCTGGGTGGTGTTGTTATGAAGCTGGACGCTGCTGAGCGTCTTGCTAAAGGTATAAAACGCGTTGAAGCTGACCTTTTCGCCCAGCCGCATCGCGCTTGTAACCTGCAATCCGTGATAAGACGCATCCTGGTCCGAATCCAGCACCGTAACGGCACCGAAAAGCGGATTCGGCCTTCGCGATAATATGTTCGCTCCGGCGGCGGTGGCGGTTGGCGTCAGCACCGGATAGTTAACGTCGCGTCCAAACGGCAAATTGCTGGCGATCGTTCCGACGTACGCTACTCCCACCGTCAGGTCTTTAATGATCTGACGCTGGACCGAGACGTTAGTCTGAAAAGTACGCGGCCACGAGAAGTCCTGTGCAACCGCAAACAGTCCGCCGCCATTGGCGAACGTTCCCCTGTACGGGAATGGAACTCCGCCGACATAGTTGTTGTACGGATTGCTGAGTGACGCACCGGCCGGTACTCCGGCGGCGTTGGTTACGGCACTTATGTTTGAGAACGTCAGACGCGTCGAGAACGGCTGGAAATTGGTCATCGTATTCCACTCGTTGCCCGATATACTGCCGTAGAAAATTCCCGCACCGGCGCGGACCGAGGTTTTTCCATCGCCGAACGGGTCCCAGGCAATACCAAATCTCGGTGAAAAGTGATTGTAGCTCACCGGGATGCCGCCGCGTTCAATGGTGGGGTCACCGTAAAACAATGCACCGACCGGGGCCGACGGGTTGACTGTGGATTTGACGCCGGGCACATAATTCACGACGCGATTTTCGGGGTCGGTCGGCGGCGTCTGCACATCCCACCGCAAACCCAGATTTAGGGTCACGCGCGAACTGACCCGGAAATCATCCTGTACGAACAAGGCCGTGTACCACGTATTGGTGTAGGCGGTGACAGGAGCGTCCTGCGTAACCGCCGTAGGTATGCCGATCAGGAAGTTCGCCAGCGCGTTGCTGGTCGCACCGGCATTGCCGAAGGTGAATACACCGTAGTTGTTGAGCAGCGTTTCCTGGATGTCTTTGTTCAGCGAAAGCTCACCGCCGATCTTGACCGAATGGCGTCCCGTATTCCAACTGAAAACGTCACGCATCGAGTATAAATCGGTGCCCGCCCTGGGGCCGCCGATAGCGTTTGTCAGCGTGAAATAGCCGGTTACCGTTATCTGCGGCAATGACGGAGCGCCCTGCGGCACAAATGAAGAACCAAAGTCGCGAAGCGAGGTCGACGGCTGATTCAAGCGTCCGCCAAAATTGCGACTGTACGTCAACCAGACCTGGTTTATCTTTTCCGAATCGATAACCCAAACATCACTCAGATTGACGTTGTGCTGCCGCCATTTGAATTGCTGCGTTGCCCACGGCAGGTTTCCGCTTCCGGGAAATACCGTAGTGCTGCCGGCGGTTGTGAAGTAAGAGCCGGTCAGGCGGTGCGGCTCGTTGAGCTGGTGGTCTACCTTCACTAAAAACTCGTCGGTATTGAATGGGTTCGGAACGTTGCCCTGCCAACCCGGCAGCCCGTTGCTTAGCGTGATGTTGGAAGCCGGGATGTAATCGTTGATAATCTTCGCCGCTACCGGATCGATCCGGTTTGGGCAGATCACACGCGAGACTCCATTGCAAGTGAAGGTGGCATTGGTGGCCGGATCTCTCGGTCCGGTTCCCGGCGACGCCGAAAAATTGCCGATGCGTTCTAACGCCGTCGGCACTCGGGCGCCGGAGAGGAACGTGCTCGTGTTTTGGCGAAGCCCCGAATACGAACCGAAGAAAAAAGTTCTGTCGCGTAAGATCGGTCCGCCGATGACGCCGCCGAACTGGTTGCGGCGAAACGGTGCCTTTTCTACTATCGATCCCCACTCGTTTGCATTAAAGGCCTCGTTGCGTACGAACTCGTACAACGAACCGTGGAACTTGTTCGTGCCCGACTTGGTCAACACGTTGATCACGCCGTTGGCAAAGCGTCCGTACTCGGCGTTATAGCTGTTTGTCTGAACTCTAAATTCCTGAATGGCATCCGGATTCGGAAGAATGTTTCCGGTGTTGCGCAGGTTCGTCATGTTGGTGCCGCCGTCCAGAAAATAATTTACCGAACCGGTTCCGCCGTCGGTTCCGCCGTTGATCAGGGTTCGCTGTTCGGGGAAGCCGAGGCTGAGATTGCTTGTTGTCGCGGATGCGGTAGCGACGCCGTTGTTGTTCGATTGCACGCCGGGTGTCAGATCGAGCAGTGAATAGACGTTTCGTTCCACGAGCGGAAGGTTCTCGATCTCTCGTGTCTGGATGGTGCGGCCTAGTTCGGCGGTGCTGGTATTTACCTCGGGCGGAGCGGTGGTAACCGTGACCTCTTCGCTGACCGAGCCGATTTCGAGCGGCACATCGATGCGGGCCGTATCGTTGACCCGCAGTACGATGCCTTCGCGGATCGCCTTTTTGAAACCGGAATTTGCCTTGACCTCGATCACATAATTGCCGACCGGAAGAAATTCGATTCGGTAATTCCCGTCCTCGCCCGAAATCACGGTCCGCGTGAGGCCGGTATCGATATTACGGGCGGTCACGCTGGCCGAAGGCAGTTGGGCACCGCCGGGATCTGTTATCGTACCGACGATCGTCGCCGTTGTGATCTGCGAAAAGACAACGACCGGACCCGCCGCAAGGACGAATACGAATAGAAATAGAAAGGACGCCAACGAGCGCGGCTTGCGATGAGATGACATGGATTTAATCCTCCAAAAAAATTCCGATCTAAAGGTCCCTGCGTGTACTTTTCGATGCTTAATTGGTCATACCAATCAAGATTTCCCTCCCGGATATCGGGAGGAGAATATTTACGCCACCTTTGGGGCGGCAAATGCCGGGGCGGTCACTAAAGCTACGGCACCGCGAAGTCGCGGATATTCGACCGCCGGGACGATTTTCAGCGGCGTTTCGCCGAGCTCACCGGTCAGCGTTCGTTCCTTTATTGCGTCGCGGACCTCGGGTTCGATCAGGTCCCAGGCCTCGGTAATTTCTCCGCCGATATAGATTCGCCATGGATCGAGTGCATTTATGATCGTCGCCAGCCCCAGCCCGAGATACCGTGCGGTCGAATGCAGTGCGGTCAACGCCTTGCTGTCGCCGCCGCGGGCCCGGACTATCAGGTCCTCGATCGTAAAGTCCGCTACTTCGAGCGCCTTCGGCTTTCGGCCCGACACATTTCGTCCGAAGTATCGTGACAGCGTCGCCGGATTCGAAATATAGGCTTCCCAACAGCCGTTTGCCCCGCACGAACACAGCGGCCCGTCGATGCTCAAGGGCACATGCCCAAACTCGCCGGCCGAATTATGGCGGCCGCGCACGAGCTCGCCGTTTATCACAACGCCGATGCCCAATCCGTCGGAAACGCTGACAAAAACTATGTCGCCGTGGTTCAGCCCGTCGCCGCGGGTCGACCAGATCTGCGATAAGGCGCAGGCCTTACCCGAATTTTCGAGCTGGATTGGAATTCCCTTCAATCTGGCTTCGAGCGCCTTAAGCAAATTTACGTGCCGCCATCCAAGTGCGGGAGCGCGTACCACGATGCCGGTTTTCGGATCGACCATGCCGGGAATCACGATGCCGATGCCGTCGCACCCGGCCAGCCCGCCGCCGAGTATATTGACGATCTGCCGGCTTAATTCTTCGGCGAACTTTTCGGGATCGAATACCGTCTGGAAGCTGACGATATCGCCTGTTTGTTTTCCGATCGAATCGGTGACCATCAAATACGTCCGTGAAGCCCGCACATCGACCGCGATCGCCCGGCTGTTTTGTGAATTCAAATAAAGAAATGTCGGCTTGCGGCCGCGGACCTTTTGATTTCCCTGCGCGCCTTCGCGGACAAGTTCTTCCTCAAGCAGCTCGTTGACCAGAAAGGTTATGTTTGCCCGGTTCGTTTCCATCAGCCGCGAAAGATCTGCGCGCGACACGGGCTGATGCGTCCGTATCAGCGTCAACGCTATCTGGCGGTTTATCTCACGCGAAGTGCCGCGTTTCGCCAGCGTAAAATTGTTCGGATCGATCTTTCGCATTATTTGTTAAAGAAACTAACAAAAGCTGCGTCTTTTCTGCTGCGTGCGGTTCAAAAGGCTAACAAGCTTTGCGTCCTGCCGTAGTGCGTGGCGAACCTGAAATCTCAATTATGTTAAACGGATGTTAGTTTGTTAGAACTTTTGACATATTACACCCATTTTAGTTTCCGTCAAGCAAAAACTTACCGATTTCAAAAAAAGCCCTGGCGTGATCAAGGAGCGGCCGAGCGAGTAACGACGGGATTATTCGGGTTTACTTTTTTCAGCGTTTCCAGCGTTTTTGCGAAGTTTGCATCGTCGCCGCTTTCGCGGTAGGCAAGGGCAAGGTTCTGAAGTGTTATCTCTTTATTAGGCTCAACCACAAGGGCATCCTGAAATTCCCTGACCGCCCTTTCGATATCTCGCGGCGTTCGCAGATAGTAGGTAAGACCGAGGTCGGTGCGGACGCTCGTGTCGTTCGGGGTTTTCTTCAGTACTTCGAGATACCATTTTTCGGCCGATTCGTATTGTTCGGCGTCAAAGTAGGCATTGCCGAGCTTTAACATCGCTTCCAATTCGGCTGGCTTTATTTGATTGGCCTTTTCATAGAATTTCGCGGCGTCGGCGAAACGTTGTATTCGGTAATAGAGATCGCCGGCGGTCATTTGTGCTTCGAAGCTGTTCGGCTCGTTTTTCGCTCGTTCGATCGCTTCCGTAACCTGCGGCAAGGCTCCGCCGCCGGTTTGGCCGCCGCTCGCGGCCAAGGGATGATCGGCCGGAAAATTCATGTTCGCCGGTGCTTCAGAAACGGTCGACGAAGGTTTATTTTCTGCCACGGATGCCGTTCGGTTGATGCTGTTGGCGATCATAAACCCGATCACTAAACCGACCACCAGCCCACCTATGCCATATAAAATGCCGCCTCTTGCCATAACATCAGTTTACGCGAAATCGCTGACAGATCTGAAATAGCGGAACGCTGCCCGTTCGCTTTTTTCTTTCCTTTGTGTACTTTGTGTCATCGCTTTGTGAGCTTTGTGTTGAAATCCTGGTGAACACTACGACGGCAGCAAAGAACTCAGAGAAATTTCAACATGATGCACCACGCGGCCAGTCGAATTCTTGACTTGGCCTGTTACTTCGCGTAAAAACAATACAAGTTTTCGGTAACAAATTTATCCCGGTGCCCGCTTTTGTCCTAACTTAGCGGAAATGGCCGGGAATTATTTCGGCAGTTCGATTTTTTGCGAGGGAGGCGCGTACCACTCAAAAATGGCTTCGAACCTGGTTTCCATAACACGCCGCGGATTCGGCGAAACGACGAGGCGAGGTGCGTGGTGGCTTCAATCACTCGTAACATTTCTGGGTTTTTCCGCATTCATAGTTTATTCGACCTGGGCCGCTTTTCAAGGAAACCATTACACCTTCGGACCTTACCTTTCGCCTTTCTATTCGCCTGAAATTTTCGGAATGTCGCCGCACGCATGGTTCGGCTCGATGCCGAGCTGGATACCATCGTGGCTTCCGCTGACACCGGCTTTTTTGATTCTGTGGGCACCCGGCGGATTCCGGTTCACTTGCTATTACTATCGCGGTGCGTATTACAAAGCCTTCTGGGCCGACCCGCCCGCATGCGCCGTCGGCGAACCGCGTTCCGGTTATCGCGGCGAGAATTGGTTCCCGCTTATCCTTCAAAATGTTCATCGCTACTTTCTTTACATCGCATTAATTTTTATCGTCCTGCTTGCTCACGACGCGTGGAAAGCGATGTGGTTTTCGGATGGCTGGGGAATCGGCGTCGGGACGATCGTTATGACGATCAATGTGATCTTGCTTAGCGGATACACACTCGGCTGTCACAGTCTGCGGCACCTCATCGGCGGAGCGCGTAACGTCCTTTCCGGCCGACCCGTCCAAAAGAAAGCCTACGATTGCGTCAGCGGTCTCAATAAACGGCACATGATGTTCGCCTGGTTTTCGCTGTTCTGGGTAGGATTTACCGATTTCTACATACGGATGTGTTCGATGGGAATTTTCACGGACTACAGAATTTTTTAAGAGGAACATTGTCAATTGTAAACTGAACGATTGTTAATTGGTGTTTGATATCTGTTTACCAATTAACAATGTCCCAATTAACAATTGACAATAATTGCACTTAACTTTGGCAAACGACTACACAACATTTGAACACGACGTTCTCGTCATCGGAGCGGGTGGTGCCGGGCTGCGTGCCGCTATCGAAGCCTCATCCGCGGGCGTGAGCGTTGGGCTGATCTGCAAATCGCTGCTTGGCAAAGCCCACACCGTGATGGCTGAGGGCGGAATGGCGGCGGCGATGGGGAATGTCGACGACCGCGACAACTGGAAAGTTCATTTTTCCGATACGATGCGCGGTGGCCAGTACGTGAACAACTGGCGAATGGCGGAGCTGCATGCCAAAGAGGCCCCGGACCGCGTGCGTGAACTGGAAGCATGGGGAGCGGTTTTCGACCGCACGAAAGACGGCAAGATTTTGCAGCGGAATTTCGGCGGGCATCGATATCCGCGGCTCGCACACGTCGGCGACCGCACTGGATTAGAACTTATAAGAACGCTTCAGGATCACGGCATTCACCAAGGCATCGATGTGCACATGGAAGTGACCGTGATCTCGCTGCTCAAAGACGGCGACCGCGTTGTCGGCGTTTTTGCTTACGAACGCGAGCATGGACGGTTCCGTGTGTTCAAAGCAAAGGCCGTTATCCTCGCGACCGGCGGCGTTGGGCGTGCGTACAAGATCACATCGAATTCGTGGGAAGGAACCGGCGATGGCCACGCGCTTGCCTACCACGCCGGAGCCGAGTTGATCGACATGGAGTTCATCCAGTTCCACCCGACCGGAATGGTCTGGCCGCCGAGCGTCCGCGGGATTCTGGTGACCGAGGGCGTTCGCGGCGAGGGCGGGATTTTGAAGAACAGCGAAGGCAACCGCTTTATGTTCGACGACATCCCGGACAACTACAAAGATCAGACTGCGAAGGACCCGGAAGAAGGCTGGCGTTACACCCAGGGCGATAAATCCGCCAATCGCCCACCCGAACTTTTGACGCGCGACCACGTTGCCCGCTGCATCAACCGCGAAGTGAAAGCCGGCCGCGGCTCGCCGCATGGCGGGGTATTTCTCGACATCGCGTGGATCAAGGAAAAACTGCCGAACTCGGCCGAGCACATCAAGAAAAAATTGCCGTCGATGTATCACCAGTTCGTGCAGCTTGCGAATCTGGACATCACGACCACGCCGATGGAGGTCGGCCCGACAACGCATTACATCATGGGCGGCATCCGCGTGGATGCAGACACGCAAGCGTCAACGCTGCCCGGATTGTATGCCGCCGGCGAATGCGCCTCCGGCATCAACGGAGCGAATCGCCTTGGCGGCAACTCGCTCTCCGATCTGATCGTGTTCGGTAAACGAGCGGGCGAATACGCAGCCGAGTTCGCCAAAGCGAACGGCCATGGAATTATTGATGCCGCCCAGATTGAGGCCGAGGCAAAACGGGCCCTCGAACCTTTCGACCGCGAGGGCGGCGATAACCCGTTCAACATCCAGCACGACCTGCAGGAAATGATGCAGCGGCTGGTCGGCATCGTCCGGCTTGAAGACGAGATGCAGGAAGCGCTGGTTGGGCTACAAAAACTGAACGAGCGTGCCGCGAAATCTACCATCACCGGTAACATCGATTTTAATCCTGGCTGGCACACCGCGCTCGATCTGCGAAATCTGTTAACGGTTTCCGAAGCGATCACGCTTTCCGCCATCGAACGCAAAGAAAGCCGCGGCGGGCAGTTTCGCGATGACTATCCGAACAAAGACCCTGAGTTTGCGAAGTTCAATATCGCGGTAAAAGAAGTGGACGGACGTATGGAAATCTCACACGTTCCACTGCCGGAAATGCCCGCCGAGTTAAAACAGGTGATTGAAGAAATGGGTTAGAAAGAATTAGCCGCGGATTTACGCAGATAACGCGGATCAGAATAAGGACTTCATATCTGCGTCATCCGCGGTAATCCGCGGTAAAATTTCTTATGGCGACTGCGACATTTAGCATCAGACGCGGCGGACGTGAGGGCGGGGAGATGGTTGACTATCAAACCGACGTTTCCGAAGGGATGGTCGTGCTTGACGCGGTGCATCAGATCCAAGCCGAGTCGGCGCCCGATCTTGCTTGCCGGTGGAACTGCAAGGCGGGCAAATGCGGTTCATGCTCGGCGGAGATAAACGGCATGCCGAAGCTGATGTGCATGACGCGCCTTGATACGATCGATATCACTCAGCCCGTGACGATCGAACCGATGCGGGCATTTCCGGTGATAAAAGATTTGATCAGCGATGTCTCATGGAATTACGAGGTCAAGAAACGCATCAAGAAATTCAAACCTCGCCCGCCCGACGCCGAGGACGGCACGTGGCGGATGCAGCAATCGGACATCGACCGCGTGCAGGAATTTCGCAAATGCATCGAGTGCTACCTTTGCCAGGACGTTTGCCACGTGCTCCGCGATCACGTTAAGCACGAAGAGTTTATCGGCCCGCGTTTTCTCGTTTACACAGCGGCGCTTGAAATGCATCCGCTCGATACGGAAAATAGAACCGAAGAATTAAAAGATATGTTCGGCATCGGTTACTGCAACATTACTAAATGCTGCACAAAGGTTTGCCCGGAACATATCACGATCACCGATAACGCGATCATCCCGCTCAAAGAGCGCGTTGTCGACGAGCATTACGACCCGTTGCGAAAGCTGATAAAGATCTTCAGGAAGAAATGAAGTACTCGAACGAAGATTGGGCGATAAAGCGAAAGAACGGATTGCTCCGCTATCTTTTGATCGACGGTGTTTTGATATTGGGCGGGCCATTCGCGGTTGTGATGCAGGTCGTCGGGGTCTTTGTATTTCGCGACGAGGGCCAGACAATCGGCCAGTATTTTACCTCGACTCGGACATGGGCAACTTTCATTCTGCATGGCACTCTTTTCGGATTGGCTGTCGGCTTTCTGAATTGGCGCCGGAATCAGAAAACGTTTGCGGAATCGAACAGCGCATCGCATTAAAAGTTTACCGATATGCACGAACTCAAACCTCTTTCGCACGAAGCCGTTCCCGCGGCTCTCGAAAAAGCAAACCGTTTCAGGCTTCTGAACGAACCCGGAGCAGCCGAAAGTATTTAT
>JABFSB010000439.1 GCA_013140875.1 Acidobacteriota bacterium | reverse complement strand
CCGGGGCGCCGGCACGTCCCATCGGGTGCGTGTTTTTGGCATTCGCTATGAACGTCTCATAATTCTCGTCGCTCATCCCACCTCTTTTGTGAAGATTCGTGACCACGACTCCGGGGTTTACGGCATTTACCCGAACTCCCTTCGGAGCAAGCTCAAGCGAAATGCACCGCGTCAATTGGTCGGTCGCCGCCTTGGAAACGCAATAAGCCAGGACGTTTGGAAAAGCCCTCAGGCCCGTGACGCTCGAAACATTTACAATATTCCCCTTCGATGCGACGAGATGAGGCACGACTTTTTGCGTCAAATAGAACATTGAACGCAAATTGATATTCATCATCTTGTCCCAATCGTCGAGCGTAGTGTCCTCGATCGTGCCGTTCTTGATGATACCGGCGGCATTGACGAGAATATCGATCTTGCCGTGGAATTCGATGGTTTCGGTAACCAGGCGGTCCATCTGCGAAGTTTCGGTCACGTCGGCCAGATGCGGCTTGATAACGCCTTCAAAATCCCTCGCCTCGTCGCGAAGGCTTCCCAACTCGCTCTGATTCCGGCCTACGGCCACGACTACCGCACCGTCGGCCGCAAAACGCAGGGCCGTCGCCCGTCCGATGCCGCTGCTCGCACCGGTGATTACAGCAACTTTGTCCTTCATAAGAATTGAACCGTGAAACGTCGTTTAGCATACCAACGAAGCGTGACGCATTACAAACTTCCCGTTTGGAACAGTTTAAAAACAAAAAGGACGGCCGATAGACCATCCTCTAAACTTTATGCACGCATCTTCGCGTCGGTCGGCCTAGACCTCGCCGGTCTGCGGCTTGATCAGAAATTTTTCGATTGCAGCCTTCGTCTCGCCGCGCTTGCGCGTCTGAAAGTCCGAAACCCAATTCTTAACCGTCGATACCATGTCCCGTGCAGCATGCCGCTTTTCGACCGAAGCCGGCTTTACTTTTACGGACGGAGCACTCGCATCCGAACGCTTAATAACTTTGATTTTCATGTTCTTCGTCATTATTTATGCCTAACCTCCTTGTAATTCGAATCGGCCTTTCAAACTGCACGGCCTGACCTGCATTTGGTGTGTGCAATCGCTGTGCCGAAACTATGACGGATATAATTCCTAAATTTTGCGGAATAAATATAAGTGTTTTTCGAATATCTTCGAGCCGTAAGAACACTTAACTGTCGGGCTCATAACGTAAATACGTTCATTGTGCCCGTTTGTTCCCGAAAAATCGTTCACTTTGAAAGAATGTGACCGGGCGTGGAGCTTCTAAGTAACTATAAATAAGGAGTTTTGCGTGGATTTGGCAAAATTTCGGGATTAAGCGTCGCGGGCATTTCGCGGCCGGTTCCATGGTTTCGCGAGGCCTCCTTGACATGCGCTGCGTTTCATAGCAATTTAACTGAACAGACCCGCATTCATTTCGCAAAACAGTTTCTACGAGGAAGAGATGTTAAGACACATTCTGCTTATCAGTGCTTTCGTTACTATTTTGGTGTGCACGATTTCAGGACAGCAGCGTCCGATCGCTTTCATCAACGCTCGGATCATCCCAATCGTCGGTACACCCATCGAGCAAGGTGTTCTTATCGTTCAGAACGGCAAGATCACGGCGATCGGCGACGCCCGGACTGTCCGCCTTTCTTCGGAGGTTCAGATGGTCGATCTTGCGGGCAAGATACTAATGCCTGGGCTTGTTGATTCTCACAGCCACATCGGCGGGCCGGCGGGCGCCGATGCGACCGCGCCGATCCAGCCGGATATCCGCATCCTTGACAGTCTTAACCCGCGTGCCTTCAGCATTCAACGTGCCCAGGCCGGCGGCATCACGACCGTCAACGTTATGCCCGGTTCCGGTCATCTGGACAGCGGCCAGACGCTTTATCTGAAACTTAGGGACGATCCGGTAAAGATCGACGATCTGCTCATCCTCGACAAGTCCGGCAAGTATATGGGCGGGATCAAATTTGCCAACGGCACGAATTCGATTCGTGCCGGCGGAGGCAGCTTTCCCGGAACCCGGGCAAAGTCCGCTGCACTTGTTCGCGAGCAGTTCATTAAAGCCCAGGAGTATCGCGACAAGATAGCCAAGGCGGGCAGCGACAAGACAAAACTGCCGCCGCGCGATCTGGCGATGGAAGCTTTGGTCGAAGTGCTCGAAGGCAAGCGCACCGTCCATTTCCATACGCATAGGCACGACGACATAATGACCGCCTTGCGGCTGTCAAAAGAGTTCGGCTTCAAGGTCGTTCTTCAGCATGTTTCGGAAGCATGGAAAGTTGCCGACGAGATCGCGAAGGCAAAGGCTCCCGCCTCGATAATCATGATCGATGCTCCCGGCGGAAAGCTTGAGACGATAGATGTCGATTTTAAGAACGGGGCGGCACTTGAAAAGGCCGGGGTTTTGACCGGATTCCACACCGACGACGGCATCACGGATTCGCGTTGGTTTCTCCGGTCCGCGGGTCTGGCCGTCCGCGCCGGAATGAGTCGTGACAAAGCCTTATACGGAATGACGATGGCAAACGCCATTATGCTGAATCTGCAAGACCGCGTCGGCTCATTGGAAACAGGCAAGGACGCGGATTTTATCGTTTTGTCGGGCGATCCGCTCAGCGTTTACACTCACATTGAACAGACGTGGATAGAGGGTAAGAAGGTTTTCGACCGCTCGAATCCGGCCGACCGTATCTTTGCAACCGGCGGAAAAGGCGCCGTAGACGATGGCGACACCGGCCATGCCGACCTGGATTGTTTCGACGGCGATATCGGAGGTGGAAACTGATGCTTACGAATTTTTTAACCACAGAGACACAGGCGCACATAGTTTTTCTAAGGAAATTCAATCACGTTTGCTTTAGCTCTTTCATTCTGCTTTCTCTGTGCCTCTGTGTCTCCGTGGTAAAAACCCCGGCGCAGATCGCAGTTAAGGGCGAGACGGTATGGACAATGGCCGGTGAGCCGATAACGAATGGCGTGGTCCTGATAAACGGCGGCAAGATCGAGAAGGTCGGGCCGGCCGCGTCGACTGCTATTCCGGCAAACTATCGGGTTATCGCCGCAAAGGTCGTGACGCCCGGACTGATCGACGCCCACACCGTCATCGGACTGAATGGCTACCTCAACCAGCCGCACGATCAGATGGCTCTGGACGGCGGAGCGTCATTCCAGCCGGAGCTTCGTGCGACCGATGCTTACAACGCGGAAGAAAAATTGATCGAGGTCGTAAGACAATACGGCGTAACGACCATCCACACCGGAAATCAACCAGGTGCGCTGGCGTCCGGGCAGACGATGATCGCAAAGACGTGGGGCAAAAATGTCGATGAGGCAACGATCGTACCGACCGCGATGATCGCCGTCACAATCGGCCCTGACGCAAATGCCCAGGGCCGCTCGCCGGGGACGCGTGCAAAACAGGCGTCGATGCTGCGGGCGGAGCTCATCAAAGCTCAAGAGAACCTCACCAAAACCGAGCAACCGAAAGACCTTAAATCGCTGATCATGGCCCGCGTTATCAAACGCGAAATACCTCTGCTTATAACGGCCGACGCTGCCCAGGATATCTCAACCGCCTTACGCATCGCGAAGGAATTCAATCTCAGGATCGTCCTTGACGGAGCGGCCGACGGACACTTGATCACGAATGAGATCAAGGCCTCCGGCTTCCCGGTCATCGTCCACGCAACCATGGCCCGGCCGGGCGGCGAGCGGGCGAATCTTTCTTTGGAAAATGCATCGAAGCTTCGCGCCGCCGGAATTCCCTTTGCCTTGCAGAGCGGCTTTGAGGGCTATGTGCCAAAGACCCGCATCATCCTCTTCGAAGCGGCGATGGCGGCGGCCAACGGATTGTCTCAGCGGGACGCTCTGGCGTCGATCACGATCGATGCGGCCAGGATCCTTGGTATCGATTCGCGCGTCGGTTCGATCGCTGCCGGCAAGGACGCGGACATCGCAATGTATGACGGTGACCCGTTCGAATTCACGTCGCACTGTACCGGAACGATCATCAACGGTCTTGTGGTTAGCGAAGTGATCAAATAACCAAAATTATGCTTTCAACCACCCTTTTTGCCTTGTTTTTGTTCCAGGCCCCCGGCATGACACCAGCACCCAGACCGGCCGAAACACCTCAGGCCCAGGCTCGGCCGGCCGCGACGCCCGAACGCGAGGAACCGCCGGTTGTCGTAAAAAAGTCGATCCGTGTCGGGTCGCGAACGCTTAATTACACGGTCACGACCGGTTATATGCCGATCAAAAACGCGGTTTCCGGTGACACCGAAGCGCGCATTTTCTTTATGGCGTACACGCTTGATAATCCGCCTGCGGGAAGGCCGTTGATGTTTTCGTTTAACGGCGGTCCGGGCTCGGCGTCAGTGTGGCTGCACCTTGGAGCGCTCGGCCCAAAGCGCGTAAAGATGATGGACGACGGCTTGATGCCTCCGCCGCCATACGAGCTGGTCGACAACGATCAGACATGGCTGACCGAAACCGACCTCGTCTTTATCGATCCGGTCGGCACAGGATATTCGCGGGCGGCTCGGCCCGACCTGGCCAGCAAGTTTTTCGGCGTCAATGGCGATATCGAATCGGTCGGCGAGTTTATCAGAATGTATCTGGGTCGCAACGAGCGCTGGTCGTCACCGCTTTTTCTTGTGGGTGAAAGCTATGGAACGACTCGTGCTTCCGGCCTGTCGAACCATCTCTTCGAACACGGAATCGGCCTGAACGGGATCCTGCTGATCTCGACCGTAATGAACTTCCAGACGATCAGATTCGCCGATAATAACGATCTTCCGCTCGTACTCATTCTTCCGTCGTATGCAACAACCGCTTGGTATCACAAACGGCTTTCGCCGCAGATGCAGTCCAGGCCGGTCGAACAGATCGCGCAGGAGGCCCGGCAGTTTGCCGCGAATGAATATATGCCGGCGATGCTTAGGATCGACACGCTTTCGGCGGCCGAGCGGTCGGCCCTTGCCGCCAAATTTAGTTCGCTTACGGGCTTGAGTTCCGACTTTATCGAGCGAAATAATTTCCGGGTCGAGTTGGATGAATTCAATAAGGAATTGCTCAGGAGCGAACGCCGCAGCACTGGAAGACTGGACAGCCGGTTTAAAGGCATTGACCGCGATGCCGCCGGTGAAGGCCCGGATATGGATCCGAGCATGTCCGCGATCAGAACTCCATACACCGCTGCGTTTAATTCATATGTCCGGGGAGAACTCGGCTTTAAGTCAGACGTGGAATACTACATCCTCGGCGGCGGCGTTACTTCGCCCTGGAACTGGAACACGAACAATGGCTACGCCGACACCAGTATTCCGCTCAAGAACGCGATGGCGAAGAATCCTTATATGAAGATTTTCGTGGCGCAAGGCTACTACGATATGGCGACGCCGTTTTACGCGGCCGAATACACCGTATCAGCAATGAATCTCGATCCGCAGCTCAGGAAAAATCTATCGTTCTCCTATTACGAAGCCGGACATATGATGTATATCGAAAAGAATTCGCTGAAAAAGTTAAAAGACGACGCGGCCGCGTTCATCCAAATGTCGCTTCGCCGCTAAATGCCAAATCCGCAATTTTTTGATGCAGAAGCCCGCGCGTGAGCAAGGGCGTGATCGACACGTTGATCACTACGCCCGTGCTCACGCGGCCCCTCTTATCCAAATGTCGATCCGTCGCTAAATGCAAAACCCGCATTTTTTTGATGCACAAGCCCGCGCGTGAGCAAGGGCGTGATCGACACGTTGATCATTACGCCCTTGCTAACGCGGCCGCGTTTATCCGAATTCGGTCCATCGCTAAATGCAAAATCCGCACTTTTTTGATGCAGAAGCCCGCGCGTGAGCAAGGGCGTGATCGACACGTTGATCATTACGCCCTTGCTCACGCGTGGGCTTCTGCATTCGATCGTTAGAACGAAACTCGGACCGCTTTAGGCAAATCTACCCGCAGGACGGATTCTTGCTCGAATCTTTTTATGTAAGCCGCACGGATCTCTTCGATCTTCGTGCGGCTTTCATTTTTTGCTTTCTTGGAATAAAAGAAAACCAGAACGTTGCTCGGCTCGGAGACGATGCGGCCGCTCTTTTCGCGGTATTGCCCGATAGCCTTCAACTCCGTAAATCCATCAGGAAATCGCGGTGTGACAACATCTGCAAGAAACGCATTCCAATCGTCATCCGACACGTTTCCGCCGCCAGGCTTTGAGCGGCCAAAATAAAGCTCGGTGCGGAAAAAGCTCTCGGTTTTTACGGCGGCGGAAGGGTTGGGTGCCGGTTGCGCCGTTTGCCCGGATAGACTACCGCCAAACAGAAAGAGCGTGATCGAAAATATAACTGCCGCTTTGTGCGTTCTCATCATCATCTGCAACAGGTCAGAACCGAGAGCGGTAGAGACGGGATTCCGATAGTCGGCGAAAGAGAAGAACCCAGTCGCTACCGCTCCCGATTCTGACTTAGTGGTGTTTTGTCCGCCCGGCCAAAAGGTCTACTGCATGCGGGATCGCCGGCTTGACCACTTCAAAACATTCGGTCACTCCTTTTGGCGAACCGGGCAAATTTATAATCAAAGTATTTCCGCGGCTTCCGCAAACCGCTCGAGAAAGCATCGACAACGGTGTTTTAATGGCGGTCTCGCGCCGCATCGCTTCGGCAAAACCGGGTGCTTCTTTCTCGATAACGGACAATGTCGCTTCCGGCGTGTTATCACGCGGGGAAAATCCCGTTCCGCCGGTTGTGACGATCAAATTCACATCCTCGCGGCCGCACTGTTCGATCAACGTTTCTTTGATGTTCACCAGATCATCCGAGATAATAAGTTTCTCCCTAACCTCGGCTCCCATCTCTTGAAGCAAACCGACTAGGGCGTCGCCCGAGACGTCGTCCGACTCCTGTCGCGTATCGCTTACGCTGATCACCACCGCTTGTATCTGAACTCGCGACATTGCAAATTTAACTCACCGTCGATTCGATCTTCTCGAGGTCCCGCATTCTTTTACTATAAAACACGCTCAGCAAAACGCCGAGAACGACCAACAGCATTCCCGAAAACGCCTCGGTCGACTGCGATTCTCCGAACCAAAGCGAACCGATCAGCAGCGCATAAACCAAACCCGTATAATTTACGATCGCCACGCCCGCGACGGCTTCTTTCTGCAGTGCGTTTGTCAGGAATATTTGGCCAAGTTGTGAGAACACCGCGATGAGAACCAGATATATCCAATCCCAGCCTTCCGGTGTCCGCCACGCAAAGAAAAGACTAATAAACCCGACGATCGCTCCCGTCAATTGAAAATGCAGGACGACCGTCAACGGGTGTTCCTTTCCGCGCAAACTCCGAACGAGATTATATGCGACGCCCGAGCAGAATGCGGAGACGATTCCGATAATCAGATAGAACGGCGATATTCGCGGGTCGAACTGTTCGATTAGCAGAACACCGCCAAATGCGATCGCGTAAAAAAACCACTGCATCGACCGCACTTTTTCGCTCAATACGAATATCGCGATCACGCTCGTAAAGATCGGCGAAAGATACTGGATCGTCATCGCCGACGCGAGCGGAATATTTTGCAGAGTCGTAAAGAAAAGAAAAAGCGCCGTTGTGCCGAAAAATCCTCGCAGAAAAAGCATCTTCCGGTTCGAACCTTTCCAGTCCGCTTTTGCCCGATGAAGACCGACAAAACAAAAAACGGTCGAGATCGCGCAACGAAAAAATACGACCTCCATTGCCGGAATATGCGAGACCTGCTTGACCAGGGTGTTCGCAAGAAAAAACGCGAGCGTCGAAAGAAACATCGCTCGCACTCCCGCGGTCAGAAATGAACTGTCGTTATTCAAGAGACGGTAGGTGATTTCCCGGAATCGGTGGAGCAGCCGCAATCATTGCCGCAGCCGGTTTTTGGCGAGAATGATCTTGCTTTCAGATAAAAATATCTGGCCACAAAAGCGGCCGCGGCCAGGATCAATGTAATGACCAAAATTTCCTGAACGATCATAATGAAGTGTGAGCCAAAGTGTTCTTCTTTCGGTTATTGTTCTTTTTCCTCTTATTCTTCTTATTCTGTGGACAACCTTCTTGCTTAAATCAGACTGAAACCACAGAAGAAGAGGAATAAGAAGAATAAGAACGAATTCCGAGCGTCACTCGAACCCCAAAAGCTTGCCGCCCTGATAAGTGATAAACGCTCCAACGTACGCCAGCACAGTCATATAACCTACCATAAAAATAGGCCATCGCCACGAGTTGGTCTCGCGACGAACGGTAGCCACGGTTGACATGCATTGCATCGCCAAAACAAAAAATACCATCAGGCTTAACGCCGTCAGCGGGGTCCAGACCGGATTTCCGGCCGGTGTCTTCGCATCGCGAACTGCCTCGATCAAAGTCTCGGACTCTTCGTTCTCATCCTTTCCGACGTTATAAATAATGCTCAGTGTCGAGACCAGAACTTCCCTCGCCGCAAAGCTCGCGATCAGAGCGACGCCGATCTTCCAGTCAAAACCAAGCGGTTGAATTATCGGCTCAATTGCGTGGCCGAGTTTTCCCGCATAGCTGTTTTGAAGCTGCGAACTTTCAGAACCTGCGTCCGCGGAACTTGCGACCTGAGACTTTGGACTTTGAACTTCGGCGCTTCGCGGAAAATACATCAGCGCCCAAAGCACGATCGAGATCGCCAATATCACCGTCCCGGCGCGTTTTACGAAAAGCCACGCCCGCGTGAGCATGTTCTGAAAGATCGTTCTAATCTTCGGCAACCGGTAAGGCGGAAGCTCCATGATGAACGGGGCCGGCTCGGCTTTTAAAATTGTCCGCTTCAAAACGAAGGCAACCGCGATCGCCACGGCGATGCCTAAAACGTACATTGCAAGCATCAACACCGCCGCGACCGACAAAAACCCGAACACGGTCTGTCCGGCGAAAAAGGCCCCGATCATCAGCGTATAAACCGGCAAACGCGCCGAACAGCTCATCAGCGGTGCGATCATGATCGTGGCAAAGCGGTCACGCGAATTCTCGATGGTACGCGTTGCCATGATGCCGGGGATCGCACACGCAAAACTGCTCATCAGCGGCAGGAAAGCCTTTCCGTGCAGCCCGACCCGGCTCATCAACTTGTCCAGCATGAAAGCCGCCCGGGCCATATAGCCCGTGTCTTCGAGGATTGAGATAAACAGAAAAAGTAAAAGGATCTGCGGTAGAAAGATCAATACGCCACCGACACCCGCGATAATTCCGTCGACAATCAGATCGGATAATATTCCGGCGGGCAGTTCCGCCCGGACCAAATCGCCCAGCGTCCCAAAGCCCTTTTCCAGCAAGTCCATCGGCACCGAAGCCCAGGTGAATATCGTCTGAAAGACAACAAGCAGAACCGCTACCAGTACCACGAGCCCGAAAAAGCGGTGGGTCAATATCTTATCTATTTTTTCGGAGAGACGGTGAGCCTCGCGGTCGCCGTGCCGCACGGTTTCTTGCACCACGCTCGAAATGAAACTGTATCTGGCGAAAATGCGGGCGTTCTCGTTGTCTGAGCCGTCAACTAATTTAAGATGCTTACGCACCGAACCGCCAGCTTGAGAAACCGCGGCGGAAAGCTCATCTTCGCCGCGATCATCCGCCGCATTTACGGCCACCACAGGTACGCCGAGCATTTCCGACATACGACGGATATCGATGGCATGCTTTCGCTTCTCGAAAACATCTATCATCGTCAGCGCCACGACAACCGGCACGTCGAATTCGAAAAGCTGTGTCACCAAATAAAGATTTCTCTCGAGATTTGTCGAATCGACGACCGCAACGACCACGTCCGGCCGCGAGATACTTCCGATCTTTCCCTCGATCACATCACGGGCGATAGATTCGTCTATCGATGTTGTTTCGATACTGTAGAGGCCCGGCAAATCGATCACCGTAAAGGCATGATCGCCAGCCTTCCACATTCCCGAACGCGATTCCACTGTTACGCCGGGATAGTTCGCGACTTTTTGTTTTAATCCTGTAAGGTAATTGAAAAGAGTGGTTTTGCCGGCATTTGGATTGCCGGCGAGGGCGACGGTCAGTGAATTCGAATGCGATGGGCCGTCCATTGAGTGTATCAGCGTTTTGCCGTTCGAGCTCAGGCAAACACCTCAACCAGTTCGGCTTCGTTTTTACGCATCGCAAGGCTGTAGCCGAGGAGTCTTACCTCAAAAGGATCGCCGAACGGAGCGGTCTTGACGACGCGTATGGAAACGCCCGGAACGACACCCATTTCCTGCAAACGGCGGCTTATCGGGCCATTGCCGCCGACCGCCGCAACCTGTGCCTCGGCCCCGGGGCCCAGGGTCGACAGCTTTACTTTGCTTGCCGGGCCGAATGGATTCGTCTGAGTTTCAAAATTTTCGCTGGTCAACATCCGGAGATAAGGATACCCTAATTGAAATTAGATTTCAATTTCAATTGAATAAAATAATAGGTGAGTTTGAAATTTACTTAGGCCCAGTCTTGTTTAGTCGTGTCCCAACCAATCTTCTTATCTTAATTTTGCGGGCTTTGCGATCTTTGCGGGAGACCTTCTTTCGAATTATTCACGAATCCCACGCAAAGATCGCAAAGTCCGCAAAACAAAAGGGCTTCTATTTAGGGGTGATTGTCTTTTCGGAAACAAGTTCGGCTTGATATCGTCCGATCTGAAACTTGATCGGGACGCGGCGTTCGTCATTCGACAACCAGATCTTGATGTTCTGAGCGTCGAGCAACCCGTTTCCGGTCGTGATGCTGACAAGTTGGGCCGAGACCTTGTCGCCCCGCCAGCTAATCAGCTCCGCATTGGACGGCCTTAGCGTAAAAATATACGGACGATTTTCCCAAAAAACCGCGACCCGCGTATCGTTGATCGGATTCGAAGTATCTTTGCTCGGCTTTAAGTTGAACGAACGGATAGCGTAGATCAGGCTCAGAATACTATGTGTCCCAACCGGAGCTTCGATCTGGCCTGTTCCCTTGAACATAATCATATTCGAACGCTCATCGAATATGACCGATTGATTTAGGTTTGCCAACGGACCCGTCAGATTTACGTCCAGCTTTCTGGGCGCAAGCGTGTCCGGGTTGACGACGGCCTTAATGCTGTCGCCTTTTGAGAAAATTCCGCCCGCGGCCTCGGTCGCCGTGGCCGAAAGGACGAGGCTGTCAAAGCCCTGAATCTGCTTTCGTTCGGCCGCCTGGAGTGTAAACATTCCCGCCGCTTCGCCGCCCGCGGTCACTCTGTACTCAAGCGTTTCGCCCAAAACAAAAGATAGTTCAGGCGACAGCGGCTGATTATCGACATAAGCCTTCGGAGTCGGCGTCGGGACCGGCGTGGCTTTCGGCGTAAGGATCGGCGAGGGCGTCGGCACCGGATCGGCCTGCGGCTCAACGTTCTGAATACTTGCGACTTTAGCGCGAAACTCGCCTTTCGCCGTTCTGAAACGGATCGCA
>JABFSB010000124.1 GCA_013140875.1 Acidobacteriota bacterium | reverse complement strand
CCAGTTACCCCAATCGTTACGTTTTGCCAGCGTTAAGCGCCCGCCGCTTGCATAGGCATGCCACCAGTTTCGATAGGGTGTTACAAAAACCACGATGGCGTGGGCCGATCGATTGCGCTGCCTAATGTCTTCGCGATAGGCCCCTACACCGCTCCAGTTCGCTGTGTACGTAGTACCGAAATAATTGACCTGGCCCATTCCGGGGTCGCGCCAATAGTCCTCCTGCGGATCGCCGGTTCCGTCCGCGACATTGATCTTTACGTATTGAGTGTCGTAAACCCACGAAAGATTTCCGTCCGGGTGTTCCTGCGTCAGAAAGCTGAACCCGTCATAAATTTCCTGAAGTATCTCGTTTCGTTCACTTGCACCGAATTTTGGACCGCCCGAAAGAGACGATTCGACAAAAACGATCCCGACCGACATTTCTCCCGTCATTTTCCAACAGGAGACCTCACCGAAAAAACGGTCGAGCAGCTCGGCGATAAGCCAATCGGGAAGGTTGAACAAAAGCTTATGGTATTTCGGATCCAGCCGGTAGGCGAGCCGTGCAAGGTGATACGCAAGCGTCGGATTCTTATATGCCTCGCCAAGCCTTTTTTCAAAGTCGACGAATTCCTTTCCGGACATTCTCTTGACCTTCGCGGTCCTTTCTTTTGCCGATGGCGGTTCCGCAAGCTTTTCGCCCGTCTTGTCTTGATACTCCCTTATTAATTGAAAAAGATCTTCCGGATCAATGGCGGTGTACCCAACAAGGCTGTCCATTCCCGGGTCCGCCCAGGATTTGCCAACGTGGGTCAGATCTTTTTTGAGTTTGCGATAACCGGACGAAAACCGTGTATTCCACTGCTGAACCACCGAACGTTGGTCGCTGTTTAGTTTTTCCAGGTGGTCTTTCGACATCGGGCCTCTCAACTGGGCCGAGAAGAGTCCCATTTCCCGGGCCGCCTCAAGCTGGCTGTCTGTTGTAAACGCCTCGATCGCGACATCTCCAAATTGGGCAACAACCCTCATTCCCAGTTCGCGAAGACGTTTGGCCGCTTCATAACGAGCAGTGGAAGATGGGCGCTGCAAAAGAAACAGATAAGACTGTTTTTGCTGCTTTTCCATATTTCTGATCTCCTTTTCGGGGTAAATAAAACCCGGGTGTCGCCGAATTCTAGTGCGATCAGAAGGCCGGCGCTTCCTTACCGATCGGCCCGTGTGCGGTGTCTAGGCTTTCTGTGCGAATAATGGGGGAACGGTTTCGGCGCCGGGTTTTGCCGAAAAACTTTTAGGTGAGTTGTAAATGCGGAAAAGCCCCGGACAGCCAATCCGGCGCGATCGATGAGGTGTTTGTTCCAATAAAACGCGGGTGGGAATCAGAGCTTGTCGTTAAAAAATCCGATTACCAGCGCCCACGCGTCTTCAGCGGCGGCTTTGTCATAAACTTCCGGCCTTGTGTCGTTGAAGAATGCGTGGTCGGCGTCGTACTTTGCCGAGTGCACCGGAAGCTCGTAGCGTTCGGCTGCGTCTTCCAAATACGCGACTCTTTCCGGATTTATCCATGCGTCTTTTGTTCCCGATACAAATATCGTCGGCGTCCGCAGCTTTTTCAACACTTCTTCTTCCGGAATGTCGCCATAGAACGGCGCCGCCGCGCTAAAACCTTCCAGTTCGCAAGCGGCACGTAACGCAAACGTTCCGCCCATGCAATAGCCGGTAATGCCGAAGTGCGAGACGTTGAGGGCCTTGGATGCCGCATCGACGGTGTTCTTGATCGTGTCGAGTCCGTCCTCGATCGCCAAAGCCTTCATCATCCGCCCGGCCTCGTCCGAATTTGCCGCGAGCTCGCCGCGATAAAGGTCAGGGGCGACAGCGTTGAAGCCTTCCGCCGCGTAACGGCCGGCAATGTCCCTGATGTGATCGTTCAGGCCCCACCATTCCTGTACAACAATGACCGTCTTTTCACCGCCGCCGTCGGGACGCGCGACATAGGCCGTCGTCGGCCCGTTCGCCGTTTCAAAATCGAGTGTTTCGGTTTGCATTCAATCGTCTCCCATCCAGTTCTAATAATAAACGAAGCTCCGCCAACCTGAAAACGAAGGCCCTGAACAACTAGAAGAAGCGCACCGTATAACCGAAACGAACTCCCCGGCCGATCTCCGGCGAGATATCCTTTATAAACGAAATATGGTTGTAATAAAGCCTGTCGCCCAGATTATAGCCGTTTACCGTGAATATGTGAGCGAAGTGTTTCGCCGGGACGATATAGGAACCTGAAATGTTGAAAACGCCGTATCCCGCCGTCCGCGTCTCGTTCGTGAAAACTCGGTCCTGATCGCCGACTGCGACGAATTCCGGCTTTACGCTGAAGTTGCTGTAATGCACATCCAGCCCGATCCGGCCGCGCAGCGGAGCGATTCGGGGCAAAGGCCGCCCGTCGGCCAATTCGGCATTTACATAATCGAACCCGGCCAAAACATTCAGGTACTTGTTGGCCGTTAGATCGAAATTCAATTCGGTTCCCGTGAACCGGCTGTCCGCCTGCACGTAATCTCCGATCTCGAAACCGCTTTCTTTATCGATCTCGCCGGTCGGAGCGAGGAAGACGAAATTCTTGAAAGCGTAGTAATAGAAATTTGCTTCGGCCTTGATCCGCTTGTTCTGCTGTCGCAGTGATAGATCGATGCCGTCGCTGACCTCGGGCTTAAGATCGGCGTTGCCTCGCTCAAAGGTAAGCGTGCCGTCGTGCGAGCCGAAGTTGTACAGTTCTTCCAAAGCCGGAGCGCGATAACCGTGCGAGTAATTAGCGACGAATGCGCCTCCTTTCCAAAGCTCGAACCGCGCGCCGGCCGCCGCCGAAACACCCGTAAAGCCGCGGTCTTTAAGTGCCGTATTTACCGGATCGTAACGGTTGTTTTCAACTCGTCCGCCGAACTGCAGCGAGACGCGCTCGAACTTGATCTCCTCCAGCCCGAATACCGAGAATGAATCCTGTTTAACCGGCCCGTCGATCAAAATTTCTTTGCCCTCGGTCGAATAAAATCTGTGGAACCCTTCAAAGCCGAACCTGCCGGTAAGCCGCCCCGCTTTTTTCTGGTCGAACACGCTCCGGAACGAGACAACCCGATTTCGAAAGGTAGTTCCCACCGCCGAATCGGCGATCTCCTGGTGGCGATAATTGCTTACATCTACCGTAAACTTCATCCCGCTGACGAACCAATCGGCATCGTTATAGCCAAAATTGAACTTAAGGTCATTGCGCCAAACGCGGAGGCTTCGTTCCTCCGGTTCCGTTTCGCGAAAATCCAGCGGAATGCCGTAGCGGCTTTGATAGAACGTATAGCTGCCGTTGAAGAAGGCCTTCTTCGCAAAATATCCGAGCCCGCCGCTGCCCGAGGCGTTTCGCGTAAATGTATTCCCGACCGTTCCGAAATCGCCGCCGGCCTTGTAATCACTGGTACGCTGGCCGCTGCCGTTGCCCCAGAACATGAATTTCTTAAAACCGTATTCGACCCCGCCGGATACCGCGGCCTGATTGCTGTTCGTCCCGCCGATAGTAGAGAAGTATCCTCGAACACCGGGATGTGCCCCTTCGTCATGGCCGCTAATCGCGTTTACAACGCCGCCGATTGCGTT
>JABFSB010000402.1 GCA_013140875.1 Acidobacteriota bacterium | reverse complement strand
CCGAGAAGAGCCATGAAGCCGGCCATCAACTGCTTAAGAATTTCGTCGAATTATAGATGTTTCGACCGAGAATAATTCCAGTACTACTTCTTAAAGATCAAGGACTGGTCAAGTCGATAAGATTCGGTAACCACAAATACATCGGCGACCCTTTGAATGCCGTCAGGATCTTTAACGAGTTTAGGGCTGATGAATTGATCTTTCTGGATATTGCGGCATCGGAGAATGCACGGCCCATCTCGGTGGAATTCGTGCGGAAGGTCGGCGAAGAAGCTCGGATGCCATTTGCGGCCGGCGGCGGCATCACATCGGTAAGCCATATCGAGGAGATCATAAAGGCCGGGGCCGAAAAGGTAATAATAAATAGCCGGGCCGCCGAAGACCCCGACTTTGTCAAAGAAGCGGCCGACAAGTTCGGTTCGACGACGATAGTTGTCTGTATCGACGTGCGAACAGACCCGTCCGACAGCTCGCCCGGTTGGGTAATGAAAAGGGCAGGCGATCCGGTCGAATTTGCCCGGCTAATGGAAGAAAACGGTGCCGGGGAAATAATCATCCAATCGATGGACCGGGACGGCACAATGAGCGGATACGATATCGAATTGATCAAAGCGGTCTCGTCCTCGGTAAGCGTTCCGGTCGTAGCGCTCGGCGGTGCCGGTAAGAATCAGGACCTCGTGGACGCCTATCGAGACGGATATGCGAGCGGTCTTGCCGCCGGCAGCCTTTTTGTATATCAGAGTACCAACCGGGGAGTGCTTATCAATTACCCTGATAGAAACGAAATAGTTTTCAACTAGTGGCCAATCAGTTTTCCTCGCAAAAGCCGTCATTTAGTTAATACATTTCCACGCAGAAAAGAAAGAAATCTGGAATGACGAAACCTAGAAGCTATCAGCTTTGTACCCGGTGCGTGATGGACACGTCGGATTTGGAAATTATTTTCAATGACCGCGGCCATTGCAACCACTGCACGGAATTCCTTGCCGCGAGGGCTAGGTACGGCTACGACGAACAGGGCCAGCACAATTTCGAGCGGATGATCGATATAGTCAAGGCCGCAGGCCGGGGTAAGCCTTACGACTGCGTTGTCGGCGTAAGCGGTGGCCTCGACAGCAGCTATCTTGCTCACCTTGTCGTGGAACGAGGTCTGCGGCCCATTGCCGTCCATATGGACAACGGCTGGGATTCGATGGAGGCCGTTCTTAACATTCGGAATATTACCAACAAACTCGAGATCGCCTATGAAAGCTACGTTCTCGATTGGACGGAATTCAGCGACCTGCAGCTCGCCTTCCTAAGAGCTTCCGTTCCCGAAGCTGAAACCCCGACGGATGTCGCGATCCCGGCCGCCATTCACGAAATAGCGGCCAAATTCGGTATTAAATTCATCCTGAGCGCGGGAAACCTTACGACTGAAGGCATTCTGCCGAAAAGCTGGCATTACAAGGCCAAGGATATGACCTATTTCAACCATATCCAAAAGACTTTCGGAAACCGAGGGCGCCGAGCATTCGCGACGTTCGATTACAGGGCAGAGATCTATTTTAAGTTTGTAAAAGGTATCAGAACGCTCTATCCGCTTAATTTCCTGCCGTATTCTCCTAAAGATGCAATTTCCGAGCTGACCGATAGATTCGGTTATCGTTACTCAGGCCGCAAGCATCACGAATCTCGCTACACTCGTTTCATACAGTCTTACTACCTGTTCGAGAAATTTGGGATAGACTATCGCCGGGCCACTTTTTCGTCGCAGATCGTCAGCGGTCAACTGGAACGCGAAGATGCCCTGGAGCAGTTGAAGCTTAAACCTTATACCGAAGATCAGGTGACGGACGACAAGGAATATGTATCGAAAAAACTGTCGATCTCGATCGACGAATTGGAAGCGATAATCGATTCGCCGCCTAAATGGTACTGGGACTATCCTAACGATGACCGCAGGCTGCAATTCATGTACGGCGTTTACCGAAAGCTTTTTGGCCGAGGGGTGAGCTAATACCTTGGAAAATCGTAGCCGCAATTCATGGAATATATAGAATCGCCTCCATCGCCAGTTTTCTCCGGCTTTATCAAGCGATTTTGGTCTCTCGAGTACGACCCCGCCGGAAAGAATGCCGAGTCCGAAACGGTCTTGCCTGACGGATGCCCTGAGATCGTTTTCAATCTTTCCGATCGTTTCCTTAAGCTGCATCGTGACGGAAATGAAGTACAGGCGGCGACGCTTTTTTCGGGGCAATTGAGCCGCAATATCACTATTCAACCAACCGGTCGCGTGCAGCTCTTTGGAGTTCGTTTTCAGCCCGCGGGTTTTGTTCCGTTTGGAGTAAGCATGGGCGATATGACCGATCAAATTGTCGATCTGCGGCTGGTTCTTGGGCAAGCGGGCGGTGAATTAGAGGAGATGGTCAACAGTGCTTCAGGTTTTACCGATCGTATACGAATTTTTGAAAACCACTTTAGATCGCGGCTCGCGGATCAGGGAAAGGAAGACCCGCTCACAAGTGCCGCCGCGGAAATGATCACTCAAAGCGGTGGAGCGATTCCGTTGTCGGCGTTGCGGGGCCGCCTCGGCGTTTCGGAACGACGGCTTGAAAGGCATTTTAAGGGGGCCGTTGGGATATCGCCGAAAATGCTGGCCCGCATCAGCAGGTTTCAAGCTGTTGTGCGAACCATTCAAAGGTCCGAATCCGTCGGTCTGCTCGACGCAGCTCTTTCGTTCGGCTATTTCGACCAATCTCATATGATCCGCGAGTTCCGTGAATTTTCGGGTGAAACACCGCGTGGATATTTCGACCACACACATAAGATATCGGACATTTTTACATCGGTTGTAGATTGACGGTTTTTTACAATACGCAGGTAGTGGACCGGAGCTATATTTGTTCTTGCCACACTCTGTTTCAAAAAAGGAGATCCGTAGATGAAGCTCTGTCTGAAAATTTGCCTGCCTGTCGTGTTGCTTTCCGTTTCGGGGCTTGCCCAGACCAATCCGGTCACCAGTATTGAAGACTTTGGCGGCATGGCCGGCTGCTGGGAACGCAGCGATAAAGCTAAATCGCTGCTTATCTCGGAGCAGTGGATGAAGCCCGCCGGAACTTCGATTCTCGGAATGGGCCGCACCGTCAAAGGCGGAAAGACAGTAGATTTCGAATTTATGCGGATCGAACAGCGGGCCGATGGAATTTTTTATGTAGCCAAACCGTCGGCGAATAAGGAAGAAACGTCTTTCAAGCTTAAAAGCTCGACCCCGAACGAGATCGTATTCGAAAATCCGGAGCACGATTTTCCTCAACGAGTGATCTATAAACTTCAAGGTATGAAGATGATCGGTCGCATCGAGGGCAACAACAATGGAAAGCCGATGGGGATCGACTTTCCGATGAACAAGGTAAAATGTGAATGATTTTTTGACTAACTCTCGGCGTGCATCGTGTTGAACTTCGGATTCATCTGCTGGATAAGCAGCCGTTCGATCGCGGCGCGATAGTCCACCGACCATCGGAGATAGATTGCGTTCGGCATCAGCACGCTATGCCGGGCCGGTTGGGTCGCCGTCGCTTTAATGGTTACATTAACCGGCGTTCGCTGGACAGAATGAGTAACGCGATTCCCATCATAATGAGCTGAATC
>JABFSB010000087.1 GCA_013140875.1 Acidobacteriota bacterium | reverse complement strand
TCACGCATCTGGTCGACGAAAAAACGCCCGAAGGAATCCGCTTTAGGGCCGAGGTGCCGAAGCTTCGCAACGCGCTCTATTACGATCTCGGAGTGATGGTTCCGTTTTGCTATATTGGCGGCGATGCTCCGATCTCGCAGAACGAATACTATATCGCCGTAAAGGAAGTTCCGGTTGCCACCGGAGCGCTCCGCCCGAACTGCGTCTACGTGAACGATTCCGCAGATAACATACGCGTATTCGGCATCGACGGCGAAGACGTGACAAATCCGGCCGACCTGCGTCCCGGTGCGTGGATACTGGCCGAGCAGCGAAATATTGCCGAGGCCGCCGGACTGAAGGTCTGGGAACCGACCGATGTCATGCTGCTCCATCTCTCGCGTGTGATGCGCAGATATGCTCACGATTTTTTGGGAATCCAGGAAGCACAGGGTTATCTCGATTTTGTCGCACGCGGAATGCCGAAGCTGGTAGAAGAGACGATAGGTAAAGTCGTCACAATCCATCAATTTACCGACGTGCTTCAACGGCTGGTTCAGGAAGGCATCTCGATCCGCGATACCAAGTCGATCCTCGACGCCTTAAGCGAGTGGGGCCGGATCGAAAAAGACCCGGTAATGCTGACCGAGCATATCCGCTCGGCAATGCGGCGATATATTTCTTTCCGGTACACGGTGGGCAGCGACACCCTTTTCGTTTATTTGCTTGACCCGGAAATCGAAGACGTTATCCGCGGTGCGATCCGCCGAACCTCGACCGGATCGTTCCTTTCGCTCGATCCGACCATCGCCCACGAAATACTCGATGCTATCCGTCGGGAGATAAGCGACCGGCCGGCGACCTCGCAGCAGCCGGTAATCGTGACGGACATGGAACTGCGGAGATTTACCCGGAAGATGGTCGAGATCGAGTTCGAGAACCTCGCCGTTCTTTCCTATCAGGAGCTGACGCCGGAATTGAATATTCAGCCGATAGGAAGGATCTCGATGCGGTCGAGTTCGATGTCGTCCGAGTTCGAAAGTTTTGAGACGGATTTCGGAGATTACGGCGATACTCCGCAGCTTATCCCGGCGGACGCACCCGCAGTTTGATCCGGCCGCAGTAGTTATGTCAATATCGGCAAACCGTAAAATATTTCGTTCTGTGCTGATCGTGCTGTTTCTGGCCATCGTCGGGCTGACGGGCGCGTGCAGCAAACAAAAAATCCAGAACGTGCAGGATGAGGCCGAAGCCAACAGGATCGTCGATATCCTGAGCGAAAGCGGCATTCAGGCCACAAAGCGAGAAGCCGGAGAAGGCGAGACCCGTTATTTTGAAGTCGAGGTCGACGGTGGAGACGAAATAAGGTCCGCGGCCATTCAGGTGATCAACGATCACTGCTTGGCCCAGTCGCCGCCGGAGAAACCGGAAGGATCGGGCGTGGTGACATCCAGCCAGGTAGAGAAAGAACGAGAAGCCCGCCGTCGGAAACTGAGCATCGAATCGCAGCTGCGCGATATTCCGGGCACGACGTGCGTAAAGGTCAACTTCGTAATGCCCGAAGATTCGTCTATCGCGATCGACCGTTATCCGTCGACCGCCTCCGCTCTGGTTACGTACAAAAGCCCGACGTTTCCGATCTCGAAAGATCGTGTCGCTGAGATGGTGGCTAAAGGCGTGCCCGCTTTGAAGGCCGAGAATGTCCAGGTCGAGTTGATTCAGAAACCGGTTAGGCCGCTGCCGGATTATAAGGCCGGGTACAATTTTGCACGGGTCGCGATCATTTCGCTGCTGGGATTTCTTACCGTGCTTCTAACTATCTCAATTGTTTTCGTGCTTCAAAAGCGGCGAGATCCTGCTCCGGTAAAAAACCTCGACCGGGATAATTCGGAGGAGACCCCGTTGCTGCAGTCAGAAGATTTAGTGGATCGAATTAAGGTCGTTTAGGAGAACCGAACTTCCGATGGACACGCTTTCAAGCGAAGAAAGGGCCGATGCGTTGATCGCATTATCGATCGTGTTCGATCGACGGTCGCCGCAGCGAAACGGAGCCGCGCCGGAGAGGCCGGTCTCCGAGGTAGTTGATGAATCGCTCCGCTCTCTTAACTCGCTGCGGCGGGCGAAAATAGATCGCCGGGCGGCCCAGATAGATTCGTTTACAGAGCCGCGGCGCCAGCGATGGCTTGGACGGTGGATCGACAACATCAGGCGACGCGGGCGATCGACGAAACTCGATCAGAATGTCAACGCGGAACAAATAGCGGCAATTTTAAAGACCGAACCGCACGCGATTCGCCGCAGCATTTTGAGTTACATTCCGCCCGATCTCGGCCGCGATGTTGAAAGACTGCTCGAACCCGATCTCGATGCCAATTCGATAGACAACGAATTATCGAACGACCTGTCACCGGAGATCCTCGATGTAATCAAAGGCCGCTTTCTCGCAAACTTTGTGCAGATCGAGTCCGTTGGCGACGCTAACGCAATCGACGAATTTGCGGTCGAGGATCTTTGGCGATTCGTGCGCGCGCTGGGGCTTCGAGAGATTGCCGTTGCTTGTCGGGGCATCAGGTCGAAAGAAAAGATCGCGGCCTTTTTGTGCCGTTTTGCGGAAGACGATGCAAAGACGATCGCGGTGTACCTCTCTAACCTAGATCATGTGGAACCGGTTTGGGTTTCGCTTGCAGACCGTACCGTAAAGCGTTTATGGAATCGCAGGCTTCGTCCGCACTTGATACTGTACAAGATCGGGCTCGAACTTCTCGCGTGCGCTTTCGCGGAAAGAAGCGATACCGCCGTCCGATACACCGCGCAAAAACTTTCTTATCGCGATTCAAGACGTTGGAAAAGAATAGTGCTTGGATGGCGGGCACAGCTTAACGATCCGGATACGAGAATGGTCGAAATAGAAAGACAGAGAGCGGAGATGATCGTCCGCATGGCTGGAAAGTTCAGGGCAACGGCAAGTCTATGATCGAAATGGAAAGCGAGCAGCAGATGGCGGCTAACGTCATCAAAAGCGGGTCGAATGGTGCCGGACATCGCGGCGTAGTTAAAAACCAGACGATCGCCGCCAGGCGAGAGGCGGATGAAATACTTGCCCGGGCACATTCGGAAGCGGAAGCAATTATTGAGAACGCCGTTAAGGAATCTGAGGAAGTGCTCGAGAAAGCTTACCGCGAGGGGTTGGAGAAGGCACTCACGGAATTTGAAAAGCACCTGATCGAAATACGGGAAATTCGGTCAAATGTCTTGAACGACGCCGAACGCGATCTTCTTAAGTTGTCGGTACGGATCGCTGAAAAAATTTTAGGTAAAGAACTGGCCTCTAACAAAAAAGCCGTAACCGATATAGTTGCAACCGCACTAAAACACGCCCGTCAGCGCGAAAAAGTAACCGTATCCGTCAATCCGTCCGACCTCGGAGCTATTACCGCCGGAGGCGAGAAATTTTCATCGGACGAGAGGATCCGCATTTTGGATTTCGTCGCCGATCCCTCGGTTTCCGTCGGCGGATGCGTGATCGAGACCGAGGTCGGCAAGATCGATGCCCGGCTCGAAACTCAATTAAGGGTGATTGAAAATGCTTTGCTCAGTCAGGCCGATGGCGGAGAAAACGTTTAAAGAATAGTTTCCAATTAGTTCTTACTGATAAC
>JABFSB010000179.1 GCA_013140875.1 Acidobacteriota bacterium | reverse complement strand
CCTGTCCCCAGATGAACATGTCCTCGGTCGCCAGACTGATCTGCTTGTTGCCCTCGCGCACGTTGGCACGCACGGCGTCCATGATCTTGTCTTTCGGCAAATCGATCTGCGGATTAAGGTCGGGCACGCAGAATTTGCACCTGCGGCCGCAGCCGGTCGTCATTTCGACCACGCCGAATGTCGTCCGCGTGTCCGGGAACATAATCGCGTCGCGTTCCTTTGGGTGAACGACCGTGATTTCTTTCGGCAGGTCTTCGCCGGCGACCGCTTTCGCAAAAAGATCGAGCGTGTCCTGCGATTCGCTCCGGCCTTCGACGACGCAGTCGATGCCGAGCTCTTCGTACATATTCGTTTGGATGATCTGCCATCCGCCCGAACCGCCGACGATCACTTTAAAATTTTTGCGGTGTGGATTCGATTTGATCTGGGCGAAAAGCTCACGCGAATAATGCGAATTGATCGGCATTTTCGACGAGCCGAAGATCGACGTGTAAACGCCCGCAGCGAACGTTACGCCGAGCGGATTATGCGTCGAAACCGCCACAACACGAGTGCGCGGGCCGATGAACTTCTCTAAATCCTCTGGGAAGCACGAGACGATGTCGTCCTTGGCATACGCACGCTCGAGCGATTTTTCGACCAAGCGAACGCCCGCCGGCATATATTTGGCCGAGCCGTCTTCGTACCGTTCGACCTTCCGCCATTCCGGATACTTGCGGTTCAAAATTCCTTCCAGCCAGATGGGCAGCGAAGCCATCGCCATCTGAATAAAGTAGCCCGCGTGATCGATAGCTTCAGTCAATGGGGCTGTGAGGACGATAAGCTTTCCGCCATCGTTTCCGTTGATAGGATGATGACCATTCGAACCATTTCCATTATTGCCTGAAATATCCACCCAAAAATAACCTCCCGATTAAAAGCAAAATGTTTATCTAAGAATTCCTCTTGATGAGATCTGGAACCGGTGGCCGTCCGGGTCGTCACCGTCGCAAAATTCGATCTCGCCGTACTTATAAATTTCGGTCATCTCGATCCCGAGTGATTCGAGCCTCGCTTTCTCAGCCGCTACGTCGCTGGTGCCGAAAACAAGCTTTACGCCGTCGTCGGTCGAGCCGTCCACTTCAAAACCGAGTTTGTGAAAAGCGATCGTGCAGCTGCCGGCGTCGACCTCGGTCCAGCCTTCGTCGAATTCGCCGATCATCGTCAGGCCGAATGTAGTTGTGTAAAAATCGACCATCCGCCGGACATCGCCCGTGAAAACAATTACGCGTGAAAGGTTCATAGCCCACTGCCCGATCCAACTACTTTAGCTTCTTCAGCGATGTGTGGATAGTGACAAGTGATCAGTTCCGGGAATTGTCACTATCCACTGAAAAACCATCGCTCCTCTTTCGCCTTAGTACAGCTTAGAACCTGATAACAGCATCCGGGCCGCCTTCGACGTGGACGGTGTCGACGAATCGGATGCTCTTCGAATCGGTCGTCATCACGACGGAGTGAGTTCGTTTTCCTGCTCCAAAGAACCGCACGCCGCGAAGCAAGGCACCGTCCGTCACGCCGGTTGCGGCAAAGATTATCTTTTTGCCGGGTGCCAAATCGTTCGTGTCGTAGATCTTTCCCGGATCGGTAATGCCCATATTTTTAAGGCGTTCCTTCACCTCATCCGCCGGCGGGACCTTCGATTTATCAACGCCGAGACGTTCGGGGTCGAAAATAAGTTTCGCCTGAATCTCGCCGTTCAGGCATTTCATTGCCGCCGCTGTTATAACTCCTTCGGGGGCACCGCCTATTCCCATCAGGGCGTGAATGTTAGTGCCCGCGACGGCCGCCGAGATACCGGCGGAAAGATCGCCGTCAGAAATCAGTCGGATGCGGGCTCCGGTTGCCCGAACGTCGTCGATAAGCTGTTTGTGGCGTGAACGGTCGAGACAAATTACGGTCAGATCATCGACATCGCGGCCAAGGCGGCGGGCGATGTTCTTTAGATTTTCGGCCACGGGGGCATCAATATCGACGGCACCGCGAGATGACGGGCCGACGACGATCTTGTCCATGTAGATGTCCGGCGCGTTCAGCAACCCGCCGCGTTCGGCCGCTGCAAGAACGGCGATTGCGTTGTTGGCACCTAATGCGCAGAGATTCGTGCCCTCAAGTGGATCGACCGCAATGTCGACCTCGGGAAACTCCGCGCGTGCTTCGGCCGAAAAGCTGCCGCCGCCGAGTTCTTCGCCGATATACAGCATCGGCGCCTCGTCGCGTTCGCCTTCGCCGATTACGATACGCCCGCGCATAGGCACGGTGTCCATAACCTCGCGCATTGCCTCGACCGCGACGTGGTCGGAATGTTTGCGGTCGCCCTGGCCCATCGTCTTGGCGGATTCAATGGCGGCGGCCTCGGTCACGCGAAGAAAATCGAGAGATAATTCGCGCTCCGCTTTGATGTCTTTCATCTGTTTTTCCTTATACTTAACGAACAGTTTTAGTTTTGGTAATGCTGGCATTCTAACACTTGTCTAACCTCATTTGACAAGTTATCCTTATGGATATTACGGTTTTAGTTTGTCGATTTGACCGTGACGGGGCCGGGACGCGATTGTGACCGGCCGTAACAGGATAGGAGAGCTTTTTTGCCCGAATGACATATATCGTTGCCGAGCCCTGCGTTGAGTGTAAATATACCGATTGTGCCGCGGTCTGCCCCGTCGAGGCGTTCCACGAACTGCCCGACCGCCTGCTGATCAACCCCGATACCTGCATCGACTGCGACGCATGTATCCCCGAATGCCCCGTCGAGGCCATATTCTCGGATATGTCGATACCGGAAGAGTATTTGAACTGGCTCGAGATCAATAAAGAAGCCGAGAATTATCCGATCATCAGTACAAAGCAACCGGCGTTGTTCGGTTCGGCGTGTAAAGGGCAGCCGGAATAACATGCGGAAGCCCGCGCGTCAGCAAGGGCGCAATACGACTTAAGCAAAGGCCCTTCCTTACGGTCGGGTCTTTTGCATTACAGGATATCTTAGCGTTGAAACTGCTGCTCACCACCTATAAACTCTTGCAAGAGGAAAATCCGAATGATCGAATCTACAGACCCAAAGATCACTGAAAAAACGCCCGCCCGCTGCGAGGAATGCGATCGCGAAATGGACCATTACAATGTCTGGCTTGGGCCGGGCAATGAGGAGCGGATCGTCTGCTGGGAGTGCAAGAGCCGCGAGGAGAAAGGCTTTTTCGCACAGCGAGGCTTTCGCCGTGGCGCTCGAAGCGGGTATATCCCCAGATAAATCAACGGCGGAAACACGAGCGGTAGCGAGTGTGCCTCATGGTGAGTAAGCCTTAAGGGGCACACTCGCTACTGCTCGTGTTTCTGCCTTTTACTATGGCAATCAGAAAGATCACAGAGTATCCCGAAACGGTCTTAGCCGAGGTCGGTAAGTCGGTTACCGAATTTGACGACGATCTTGCCGCGCTTTGTGCCGATATGTTCGATACGATGTACGACGCTGAGGGTGTCGGGCTGGCGGCTCCGCAGATCGGGTTGAACCTGCGGCTGTTCGCGATGGACTGCGACGGCATTAAACTGATCGCGGCTAACCCTGAGATCATTCATACCGAAGGCGAACAATCCGGTGCGGAAGGCTGCC
>JABFSB010000256.1 GCA_013140875.1 Acidobacteriota bacterium | reverse complement strand
CTTTACGATGGAAACAAGTTTTTGATCGAAGATTATGAGATTTCATATACGCCGAGCGTTGCCGTGCTTGATCGCTGCCTGAAAAAACCGGCGACCGACCGGCGAAAGGTCCTTTTGGCGGGAGTCGTAACTGCTCAGACCCCGGTGGTAGAGGCCGAGATCGAAGCTGTTGGAAAAATGTTCGACGAATCGGTGCGTTTTCTGGGAAAAGAGGCTACGGTTGAAAATCTTCGACGATCGTCGGCCGGAAGCGGCGTTGTGCATTTGGCGTGTCACGGAAAATTCCGACAGGACAATCCCGGATTTTCGTCGCTCGTATTGTACTCAGAAGAGTTGACCGTAAAAGAAGTGCAGAATTTTCCTCTGGAAAATTGTATGGTAGTGTTGAGCGCGTGCGAGAGCGGTTTGAATGAGGTCGTCCGGGGTGAAGAACTTATCGGGTTGACGCGTGCATTTATCGCTGCCGGCGCGAGTTCACTCGTTCTGAGCCTTTGGCGGGTCGATGATCACGCGACTCTCCAACTAATGGAAACCTTCTATGCGGAGTTTTGCGGAGGTAAAGGGGTTGGAGAATCTCTTCGCACCGCTCAACGACGACTCATCGAGGCGGAATTTCATCCTTATTTGTGGTCACCGTTCATACTTACGGGCCGTTGGTAATTTTTTTTTGCGGAACTGTATTTTTTTGGAGGGTCAGAGGACTAAGTTAAAAAGCCTATTGGATTAGTGCGTTGATGCTTTGCAAAATTCTAGGCAGCCTTCAAGTCCGGACAACCCTCATTCTGGGCAGCTTTCGATTCAGGGGTAATTTCTGATGAAACTAAATGCGATCACATCACTCGTTCCGGCCGCCATACTTTCACTCACGATTTTTACCACTGCCGTATCGGCCCAGACCAATCCATACGTTGAAGGTGAGCTTGTTGTTAAGCTCAATCAGACAAGCGATCTTCCGGCGGTTGCTCAGCAGTACGGATTGATCGCGACGCCTCTTGCTCAAATAGGCAACCGGCCAATCTATCGCCTGAGAATCCAGAACGGGGTTCCCGTTAGCCAGATCGCCGCGCTGTTGCAAAACGACTCGTTACACCGGGTATCGATAGCCGAGCCGAACTATATCCTGGGTGCGCCGGTTGCCAGCACTGTTCCCTGGAGCATGGGTATCTCATGGAGCATCGGCCTTCCTCAGAGCATTGGGTCAAGTGCCAAGGGATATTCCCGTCAATGGATGCGGCGGCAAATCGATCTTGACGCAGCACACGAAGTCACGCGTGGCCGGAATGTCAAGATCGCGGTTATTGATACGGGAATCGATCCGCAGCATCCGATATTCGCCGGAAGACTCCTGCCCGGTTACGATTTTGTCGATAATGACAATAATCCTGCTGAGGTCGGTTTGCCTCACGTCGGATCGTTCGGTCACGGAACGCACGTTTCGGGAATCATTGCGATGGTCGCTCCCGAGGCCAAAATCATGCCGATCCGGGTTCTCGACGAAAACGGCGTCGCAAATGTTTGGCGGCTGACGGCCGCAATCATGTTTGCGGCCAACCCGGACGGAGATTTGACGACCAATGACGGTGCGAACATCATCAACTTGAGTCTGGGGACTACTCAGCGAACATCTCTTCTCAGAAAACTCATTGCCGCTGAAGCAAACGACGGCACTTTGCCGGACGACGATGATTTCCCGCAGGTCGGCCATCCGGGCATTACTTTTGTCGTCTCCGCGGGAAATACCGGTAATATTACGTCCATTTATCCAGCGGCTGAACACGACGTGCCGGGCTTGATCGCGGTCGGTGCGAGCACGCAGGCGGATATCGTCGCGGACTTTTCAACGCGTGGCGACTGGGTAGAATTAATGGCGCCGGGGGATGGAATAGTGAGCGCCGTTCCGGGAGGAAGATACGGCATTTGGCGCGGAACCTCAATGGCCGCTCCGATCGTATCGGGAATCGCGGCCTTGGTGCACGAACATTATCCGGCACTGACACCAAACGGCATCTTTGACCAGATTCGGCGATCGTCCGTTTCGTGCGGCGGTTCGATTAGCCGAAGAGTAGATGCCGAACGGGCCGTAACGATCAATCCTTAGACCACGTAGATGAATCGAACCGATGAGAAATTGGTAATCGCCTGCCGTGAAGGCGACGAATCTGCGTGGGAGGCGATCACTTATAAATATCAGAATCTTCTATATTCAATTCCGCGAAGAGCCGGCCTAGGAAAAGACCTTGCCGCGGACGTGCTGCAAGAAGTTTTCACAACACTTTTTGTAAAAATTGACCTACTCGAAAAGCCCGAATTCCTACGGGCTTGGCTGATCACGACCACAAAACACAAGACTCTGCATCTCATTTCCCGCGAGATGCGCGGCCATCCGCGCTCGATCGACGACGACGAAAACGACTCTGCTTTCGAGATTGCCGACAAGTCGCCGCTTGCCGATGAAGTACTGGTTCGGCTCGAACGAGAAAGCCAAATCGAGAACGCGTTCACCAAAATCGATGACCGCTGCCGGCGTCTGCTGATGATGCTTTACATCGACAGCGAGAAACTACCGTATTCCGAGATTGTCGACAGATTAAACATACCGCTCGGCAGCATCGGGCCTACACGCGCCCGATGCCTGGAAAAACTATTAAAACTTATACCGAAATAATAAATGATATGTATTTTTTTTGTCGGTCAGAATGACATAATACATAGAACATTAAAGAACGACTCCAGCCCCCGGAGCACAGTATGAAACACATTGAGTTTGAAAGACTCGTCGAAAAATTTGAAAGGCGATTGTCCGACCAGGAAAACGGAGAGATCGATGCCCATATCGCCGAATGCAGTGATTGCGGCATCAAGTCAGCCAAGCTGGCAGACTTTTTTGCGTATTCCGACATAAAAGATCTTGAACGAGTTCCGCAGGCGGTCACAGCGGGAATTCTTAACATTTACCAGCGAAGGCCGGTCCGGACGGATATCGCCGTGCCGCAAACCGGCGGCCATGATTTCCTGATCTTCGATGATTGGCAAATGGCCGTCAACGAACGATATTCGGGCCTCGATACGCGGCAAATGCTTTATCGCTTCAAAGGCTATGACATCGATCTTCGTATTGAGCTAATCAGCGACCAGTGCCGCCTGACCGGGCAACTATTTCCTGAGAGCATCGGCGCGACCGCGGAGATTTCTTCGAATCAAACCCAGACCACTACTCTGAATAAATTTGGTGAATTCGCGTTCGATCTCGTGCCGCAGGGCGTTTATGATTTCCGGATCTCGGTCGGCAAAGAAGACCTTTGGATTGAAAAAGTTCCTCTCCAAAACTAAAGTGGGCTGGGCCTCAATTCACGGCTCACATTTTTGATAGTCAAAAAGCCCTTCAGTTAACCCGCCAACGACCGTACGTTCGCACGGCCTTCTGGCCGTGCGCGGTTTTTTTGCTCGCCGGATATTGTTAATCACTGTCGTATTTTTTTGGACCTTCGCCGGACTACTATTCTAAGCGGCAAACTCTCACTCTCCCGCTAATCAAAAATCATGAGCAAAAAAGAAAAAGAAATTGTGCGAAAGGACCGGCGGTCGTTTCTTTCAGTCTTGCCGCTTGGCATGCTCGGAGTTGTCGGCGCGACTCTAACGATCGCCGCCA
>JABFSB010000196.1 GCA_013140875.1 Acidobacteriota bacterium | reverse complement strand
TCGCTTTTGCGATTCGATCGATTTCGGCATCGTTGAGTTTGTTCAGAGGCTTGTTCGGGAAACTCGAGCCCGCCAAATGTTCCACAAATCTCTGAGGCAGAAATTCCGAGATAAAATTTGCCGCCGTTTTCTGTGTCCTATCACGATTAGCTTCCAACAATTCGCGCACACCGGTTTCGGGCAGCAAATCGATCGAAACGGAGTCTCCGCTTTTCCAGTAGTTGGATATTTGCAGGATCGCCGGACCTGACAGGCCGCGGTGCGTGAAGAGAATATTTTCGCGAAACGAATTTTTTCCGCACGCGGCAATGGCGTCGACGGATATGCCCGCTAATTTTGAATGGCCGCCCGGAACGTTTGCCACCAGCGCCACGAGGGATGGGCGGGTCTTCGTTCTTTCAATACCGAATTGATCGGCGATCTTGTAACCGAAACCGGTGGCCCCGATCTTTGGATATGAAAGTCCGCCCGTCGCGATAACGACATTCTCTGCCTCCAATTGACCTAAGGTCGTATCGAGGCGGAAACGGTTATCCGAACTCATCGCGTCCACCTTACAGCCGACTTTGATCTCGACGCCGGCACGCGAACATTCCGCAAGCAGCATATCGACGATCTGCCGTGAATTGTCCCGGCAGAAAAGCTGTCCGAGCTTTTTTTCGTAATAGTCGATGCGGTACTTTCTGACAAGCCTTATGAAATCGGCGGGAGTAAAACGGGCGAGTGCCGATTTACAAAAATGCGGATTCTCGGAGATGAAATTTTCGGGCGTGGTGTCGAGATTCGTGAAATTACACCGTCCGCCGCCAGAGATCAGGATCTTTCGACCGACCTGTTGATTGTGTTCGATTACAAGCGTCCTACGACCGCGCTTACCCGCCTCGATAGCGCAAAACAAACCCGCCGCACCTCCGCCGATGATGATCGCATCGTAGGTCACTTCTGATAGAACTGCGACTTTAGAACTTTAAGAATTGACGCAGCCTCCCTAATTAAGTCAATCATACGTCAATTCCAAAGAACACTCTTTGAGCTTTACTGAGCGGATAAGTTTTACGATCCATTGGATTTTTGATGATCGATTTGAATGCGAGGTCGAACGACCGCAATGCATCTGCGGTCTTGCTGTCTTTTATTTCCTTGATGCGAAGTTGCTCCAGGCGCGGTGCCGCTGTCTTGTATCCCGCCGCGATGGCGATTAGCATTTTAATATCGCTGTTCACGCTACAATTTTATCAAATAAAGTTCTTTTAAAATAGCCAAATGATGGCGCACGTGACCGATGCAGATGTTGGCCAGGGCCCGGACGGAAACGGGCAGTCCACTGGCTGTACCCATGCGTGCGAGACTGGTTTCGTCGAGATTGTTGAGCAGCAGGACGTTGGACTTTCGATTAAGATCGAATTCGTCCAGCAAGTCGGCGAACGGGCGGTTGTTCGCGTTTGAATTCTCGATATAGCCGTCCTGCTCGAATCCCTCTATCGGCGTTTCGTCGCCGCGGGAAATTCGCAGCATTCTGTACGCAAAATGCCGTTCGCCGTCGATCAGGTGGCTTAGCACTTCTTTTGTCGTCCACTTGCCCTCGGCATAAGCGAATGTACCGTTTTCTTCCGCGACATCTGAGAAAACAGCGCGAAGCTCATCGGGTTGAGCGGCGAATGCGGGGCGGATGTCGATTTCGGGTACGTGGGAAATATACTTTTGGTAATATGCGTCGTATTCGTGTGGATCGGGTTTGTACAACTTACAATTTCTCCTTTTTCAAACTTCCAAATTTGCGTGTAATATTATCAGAAAGGCAGAGCCGAACATCAATGTCATTATTACAACGAACGATATTGCCAGGCGTCGTGTGCCTGATAGTGGCAAACGCAGTCTTTGCCCAGGGGGGAGGAAAGGCCGAGCCGAAGCGGGTCGAGTTTGCAAAAGGCAGTTCAAGCTCGAAATTGACAGGCAGTTTGTCGAACTCACAGGAGATGGAGTACGTTTTTTCGGCAAAAAAAGGACAGACGGTCGTGATAAAGATGTCGAACACCGGTCTTTTCGACTATCGGGTTTTTAACCCGGAGGTCGAGTTCGAAACCGAGTTCGACAGTTCGCCGACATCGACATTCGAACTGCCTGAGTCGGGCGAATATTTTCTTTTTATAAGGAAAAAAATGGTAAGCCGGCCACGGACGGCGAGATTCGCTTTGACGATCTCTATTAAATGACTTTCGTCATTATTCCTGACAGACATTTATTTCAGAATAGGAGAAGTTATAGATGAAACGAACGATCTTGTTTTTAGTATTTGCGTTGGCGGCCGGTTATCTCTATTTGGGCACCGGAGTCGACGCCTTCGAGCTTACCTTGAATGAGCGCTTTGCCGCCCAGGGCGCTTTACCGGCCGGCGAGTCCGGCACCTATAACTTCGATAAGGCCCATAGCTTTATCGGTTTCAAGGTAAAGCACATGGGGTTGGTCGAAGTTCCCGGATACTTCCGCGATTTCACCGGAGCCGTGACCTATGATGCAAAAGACCCTTCAAAATCCACTGTCGAGTTTACGGCAAAGGCGACAAGCGTCGATACCGGCGTCGCCCCGCGAGATAATCATCTTAGATCGGCCGATTTTTTCGAGGTCGAAAAGTTTCCCGACCTTTCCTTCAAAAGCACCAAGGTCGAGAAAAAGGGAGCCAGTTGGATAGTAACGGGCGACTTTACTCTAAAAGGCGTGACCAAGAGCATGTCGTTCCCGTTTAATATTTCCGGTTTTCTCCCGGCCGATCAACGCAGCGGCGGCAAAATGGGCATAACCGCCGAGACCTCATTCAATCGCCGCGACTACGGCGTCAATTACGGAAGCAACATGCCAAATGGAACGCCTGTCCTTTCAGACGATGTAAAGGTCGTGCTTCAGATCGAGGCAAATCGGCCAAAGCCAACCCCGGCCGCCGCACCCGCTGGCGAATAGTTGTACCGGATGAATTTTCAAGGAAAAGAAAAAGGGCGGCCGTAAAAGAGCCGTCCTTTTCGTTTTTAACGATGTGTATTTTGCCTGGCCGCTTCGTCGAATGAAATATCGTAGATCGCGTATTCTTCCCAGTTCTTGTAATCGAAGTGCCACCATTCGTTTGGATTCACCGTGAAGCCGGCATCTTCCATTAATTTTCTTAGCAGTTCGCGGTTGCGGGTTTCTTCTTCCGAGCCGCCGGTGTAGTTCGGCGAGGCCCGCTCGGTGAATTCGTCGTAGCCGGATGGCATTGGCACTAAGGCACCGGTCTTTAGATCGAAAATGCTCAGGTCAACGGCACAGCCTCGGTTATGTTTTGATCCTTTTTCGGGATTGGCGACGAATTTTCTTTTATCTTCGGGCGTTACCTCCCAAAAGAGCTTTGTGATCGCCCACGGACGATAGCCGTCGAAGATGACAAGGCCAAGGCCCTGTTTTTTCAACTTTTTGTGAACACCCACCAATGCCTTCGCCGCAGGTTTTTGCAGAAACGCGCGGGCTTCGGGATAGACCTGTCGACCGACGAAATTATTGTCCGTTGCGTAGCGAATATCCAGCTTTATCGTAGGTTCGAGCTTGATGAGTTCGATCAAATGGGCCTCTCGTTTATCGGTTTCTTTCGGCGGCCCTTCCTGCGAAAAGACCTGAAGTGACAGAATAAGAA
>JABFSB010000096.1 GCA_013140875.1 Acidobacteriota bacterium | reverse complement strand
GGATAGGATGGGTCCGGAAGGCAGATGATGCATAACGAAAAACGAATAGCTATTCCATATCATATATTCGCTTTTCGCTATTCCGAAACAAACTTCTCGTTTGGAATATTCACCCTTGCAGCGACGATAGATGTTTTAAGATGATCAAATTCGATCGCAACATTTGTAATAATTTCGAGGCGGCGTCCAGCCGTGAATGGCTGGAGACGAACGGCATCGGCGGGTTTGCTTCGGGCACTATTTCAGGTGCGAACACGCGTCGTTATCACGGCCTTTTGACCGCCGCGATCAGGCCGCCGCTGGGCCGCATCACGGTGCTGTCGAAATTCGAAGAGACGATAGAATTCGACGGCGGCAAATTCGACCTTTCGTCCGATCAGTTTCCCGGCGTTGTCAGTCCGCGAGGGTATCTGTCGCTCAAAGAATTCCGGCTCGATCCGTTTCCAATCTGGACGTATGAAGTTGAAGGCGTCGAGATCGAAAAACGCGTGTTCATGCTCCACGGCTCGAACACGACGGTTTGCCGGTGGCGTGTCCTGAACGACCCGCAAAATGATGTTCACCTGGTTTTGAAACCACTGCTGTCGTTCGTCGATTATCACGCGCTTCAGCACGAATCCGACGCGGCCCTTTTCGATCATTCGGTCGAGGGAAACGTGATCTCGATCGTGCCGCGCGGCGAGGAACCCGAATTATTCTTGATTCACAGCGGAGCCGAAATTGTCGACACCGGTTATTGGTACAAGAATTTCGAGTACGCGATCGAACAGGAACGCGGTTTCGATTTTTCAGAAGACCTGTTTCAGCCGTTCGAGATCGCTTTTGATCTATCGTCGCCGGCGATCGTCGTCGCTTCGACGGACGGCGGCATCGATTGTGATTACGAAGCGTTCGAAAGCTCCGAGATCAAGCGGCGAAAGTCGTTGATACGAAAGGCCGGTGCAAAGACCGACTTTGAAAAAGATCTCGTGCTCGCCGCCGATCAGTTCGTCGTCGCCCGCGGTGCGGGCCACACGGTGATCGCCGGTTATCCATGGTTTTCGGATTGGGGCCGCGATACGATGATCGCCCTTCCGGGCCTGACGCTCGCGGCCGGCCGCCACGACATTGCACGCGAAATTCTTCTCGAATTTTCCGGGCATATTTCCCAAGGCATGCTGCCCAACCGCTTTCCCGATGCGGGTGACACGGCCGAATATAATACGGTCGACGCGACGCTCTGGTATTTCGAAGCAGTCCGGGCATATGTAGAAAAGACCGGCGACACGAAATTCGTCCGCAAGAATCTTTACGAAAAACTTGCCGATATCGTCGCCTGGCACCTGCACGGAACGCGATACAACATTCATGTCGATACCGATGGGCTGCTTTTCGCCGGATCGCCGGACGTTCAACTCACGTGGATGGACGCCAAAATAGGCGATCTGGTGATCACGCCCCGAACCGGCAAACCGGTCGAGATACAGGCGCTTTGGTACAACGCGTTGCTGATAATGGCCGGCCTCGCCGCCGCATTCGGCGACAATGAAGACGAGCAGCGATATCGTGCGATGGCGGAACTTTGCAAGTTAAGTTTTAACGGAGCGTTTTGGAACGATGCGGACCAATGCCTCTATGACGTAGTGATGAACGGAGACCGCGATGCGTCCATAAGGCCGAACCAAATATTCGCCGTGTCGTTGACGCACTCTATGCTTGATGCCGAACGCGCGGCGAAAGTGGTGGCAAAAGTCGAGAAAGAATTGCTTACGCCCGTCGGATTGCGTTCGCTTGCACCCGGCGATCCGGACTATCGTCCGATCTACATCGGATCTCCTTTCGACCGCGATTCGGCCTATCATCAGGGCACAGTCTGGGGATGGCTGATCGGGCCTTTTGTCGATGCTTATAGAAAGGTGTACGGTGAGGGCGCGAAGACGGAGGCACGCGTAAAGGAAATTCTATCCGGCTTTGAATCTCACCTTTCCGAGTCCGGGCTTCGCCAGATATCCGAAATATTCGACGCCGACGCACCTCACTATCCCAGAGGCTGTTTTGCCCAGGCGTGGAGTGTAGCCGAGGTTTTGCGGGTTTCACGCCCGAAGGCGTAGCGGGTCTGTTTGAGATGAAATTTTCTCTTGCGACCTCCGCGTCGCTTTCTCAGTGCCCTTTGCGTTGAACTTTTTGTTGAGATTCTTTCAACGCTGAGGACGCAAAGAAACCGCTGAGTTCGCTGAAAATTGGAATTTCAGGGCTAACGCACCGGTAGTGTCCTAAAAGACTTACTCGAAATCACTAAAGATATTTCGGCGCCATATTTAAGATGCCTTATTACACATTTATTTTGGAGTACAAGGGCGGAACCTATATGTTGCAAACTCTCTCCGGATCACCTAACACAGCCTTCGTAAAGGGTGCCAAGAGCATGGACGCCGTCAATGTTACGGGTTTAAAGAAAGCGGGAAAGGCGTCTCTCATCGAGCAAATGAAATCGAACGAAATTACTCCGGTGACAGGTCTAACGAATGTTTGGTGCAAGACGGCTCTTATCAGCGGAAGGCTTGCCATCGTTTCTCTCATTCAGACCGATCAAAACCCAGCACCACGAGATTAGGACTAACGCAACTACCATCTGCCTGTGAAAGTTGAAGATAGCGGCAATTACGAATATCCTAAGGTATATGCGTCTTGGTGCCCTTTCCTCCCTTTTTCTAATATCATTGTCTTTAACGATGCTTGCACAAAGCCCAGCCGAGCTTGCGGACATCTGGGAAAATGAACATGTTTCGCGGATTTTGCCGTCAAATGTCCGGCACAAGGACCTAAGGGTTTACCTCGACGATCTGAAAAAGGTCGGCATCAAGGTGACCGAAGTCGGCCGAAGCTATTCGCAGCGTGAGATCTATCAGGCGGAGTTCGGGAAAGGGCCGCTCAGGGTTTTTCTCTGGTCGCAAATGCACGGCGACGAGCCGACGGCTACCTCAGCCTTGATCGACCTGTTCACGGTACTGCAAAAGAACCGCGACAAGGAATGGGTTAAGAACATCGAAAATACGATGACGATCAGGATCGTCCCAATGCTGAATCCGGACGGCAGCGAGGCCTACATGCGCCGCAATATGCAGGGTTTGGATATCAACCGCGACGCCACAGATCTAAAGTCACCCGAGGCCCAGCTGTTAAAGAAGCTTCGTGATGAATGGTCGCCGAACATCGGCTTCAATCTTCATAACCAGAACGCATTGACGACCGCCGGTGCCTCGCCAAAACAAGCCGCGATATCGTTCCTGGTCGTGTACGGTGACGCGGCCAAGACACCGAGCGAAGGCCACGATCGCAACAAACGTCTGGCTGCGGCAATGGTCAAATCGATCGAGAGCTACATTCCCGGCAATATCGGCCGATACGACGATGAGTTTACGTCGACCGCTTTTGGCGACAACTTCTCGGCGTGGGGAACGCCCGTGATCCTGATTGAAACAGGAGCGTTGCACGGAAAGTCGGAAATGTTTCTCGTCAAGATGAATTTTATCGCGATCGGGACAGCTTTGAAATCGCTTGCGGACGGCAGCGAGAAAACGTTCGACGCGGTAGTTTATGAGCACCTGACGAACAACTCGTCCGGCCGTTTGATGAACGTGATATTTCGCAGCGCATCGCTGCTGAACAAGGCGAAACCGACTGAGATCATGATCACCGACATCGGAGCAAATAC
>JABFSB010000075.1 GCA_013140875.1 Acidobacteriota bacterium | reverse complement strand
ACGCTCCTGACCGCTAGTCCAGGCGTGGACAGGGCATAGGTGGGTGAGCAATCCGCCATCGCGACAATCGACAAGAGATCGACAGGGCATACTAGCCCACGCGCCGCGTCGCACCTGTTCGGGTGATCTGTTAAAAATTCGATCGATTCTAATTTTGTTCGCGAAAAAACAGTTGCACCCACTAAATTTGTGTGCTATTAAGTTAACGTTAACATTAGTTCTCACATGATTCGCAAAAAACCGGCAACACTTAGCGATATAGCTGCAACTATCGGCGTGGCGCCGATGACTGTTTCGCGGGTCGTGAACGGGACGGGTTATGTGAGCGAGCTGACCCGTGAGCGCGTGATGCAGGCAGTGGCGGAAATGAACTATCGTCCGAACGGTGTGGCTCGAAATTTGAAGCGACAGAAGACGGAAACCGTCGGGCTTGTGTTAGGTGATATTTCCAATCCGTATTCGACCGAGATCGCCAATGCCGTTCGCGAAAGTCTTTCTGCTCGAGGTTTCAATCTTTTTATCTGTATAAGCGAGCATAGCGCGAAGGAAGACATTGCGGCCTTCGATTCACTTGTCGATCACAATGTGGACGGGATAATCGTCGCGACGCGTTCAAACAAAGAAGGCGACGAGCGGTTGGCCGGGATCGCGGATCGAAACATTCCGGTCGTGGTTGTGGGCCGTGATTTTCATCACGATCAAGTCGATTCGATTGCCGCGGACAACTTTGCCGGCGGGTTCGAGGCGACCCAGCATCTTATCGACCTCGGACATAAGCGCATAGCGTTTATCGGTGCTTCGTTCATTAATCGCGGAAATCTCAAGCGGCTTCAGGGCTATCTGGCGGCGTTGACCGAGCATAACCTGGCTGTGGACGAGCGGCTTATCACAGGCCGTCGCGAAACTTTATCCGAGATTCCCGGATATTCGACCGAAAAGATCGGATACGAGGGTATGAAGAGATTATTATCGCTTCCAAATCGCCCGACCGCCGTATTTGCGCGAAATGACTTTACCGCGGTCGGTGCAATGACAGCCATTAAGGAAGCGGGGCTTTCTATCCCGGATGATATTGCCGTCGTCGGGTTTGACGATACGCCGCTCGCGGTGCATACGCTGCCGCCGCTGACGACGGTGCGCCAGCCGATGCGGCTCCAGGGTCAATTGGCGGCGGAACTTTTGCTGAAAAGGATCGCGGAAAAGGATACTGTCACCACTGAAAATCGTGTTTTGGAGTGTGAGTTGATCGTACGTCAATCTACCGTTGCGTGAACACGACTCCCGGAATATTGATTTTACTAATTTCTCTTACATGCGTTCTGTTATCGTTAACATATTTTCTAACGGAAAGTGGCGAAAATATTCCGCGGCGCCGGTGATGCTCGTGCTGGCGTCGATCGTGCTGGCTCAATCGGCGGCCAAAGATGTGACGCCGTTTGCCGAACTGCTGGCCCGGCCGGTCGCTGTTTCGGAAAAAACGGCGGGTGTTCATCCAAGGTTGTTTTTTGGCAAGGACTCGATCCCGGGATTTCGGGCCAAAGCAAAAGGGCCCGATCGTGAATTGTGGCAACGCACGCTAAAAGAGATCGAAACCTTAAAGCGTCCGACGCCCGATCCGGAAGACGAAGACCTTTACAAAAGCGGGCTCGACGACCGAAAACCCGGGAGCATTTCACAATACTCGTTTGCTTTTCAGATCACTCAGACGTCATTGGCCTACGCGGTCGAGCAGGATGAACGATACCTGACGGCGGCCAGGGCGTGGACGATGGCCGCTTGCGAGATGCCGATGTGGGGTTACACCTACAATAAGCCGAACGTCGATCTTCCTCCGGCCCATCTGCTTTATGCCGTGGCCTTCGCCTACGATCTTTTGTATGACAAATTGTCGCCGGCCGAACGGACCATAATTCGCGAAAAACTGCTCAAGCAGGGCCGCTTGATGTACGACTATTTCAAGTACAAGCCGGGTAAACGATATACCTACACCCAGAACCATACCTGGATACCGATGGCCGGTTTGGCGATCGCCGCCTACGCAATCATGGACGAGGTTCCCGAGGCAAAACAGTGGGCGCAATTGTCGCGGGCCGTTTTCGAACGTACCATGACGGCATTCGCGACCGACGGCTATTTTTACGAGAGCTTTCATTACTTCGGTTTTGCGTTCAGATGGATGATCCGCTATTTCGACGCTCATCTGGCGGCGACCGGCGAGGACCTTTACGCCCGGATGAAACCGAAATTCGACGGGATGAAGTATTTCGTCATGCACTCGGTGCTTCCCGACGGCAAGAATGTTTTCGACTTTGCGGACATCGGCGACGGTTCGTTGAACCGCAACGGGACGAGTGCGAGGGAAAGCATTGAATCGGAATACGACATTCTTTATCGACTAGCGGCCGTTTACCGAGACGCGGAAGCGCAAGCGGTCGGCGATTATTTGCGCACTAAAACCGAGTTGGGCACACGCGAACCGATGTGGGCGTTTATCAATCGAGATCCCGATATAAAGCCGGCACCTCTATCGCAGATACCGCTTCAGTATTATTTCAAAGACAACGACACGGTATTTTGGCGTTCGGATTGGACAAAAAACGCCAAGGCATTTGCGTTTCGATGTTCGCCGCCGGAAGGCCATCACGCGGCCCGGCTTGCAGCGTCGATACCTGACTGGCGGCAGAATACCGGCCATGCGCATCCGGACGCAAACTCGTTCATTATCTGGGCGAATGGAAAATATCTAACCGGCGATACGGGCTATCTCGGCATCAAGCAGACCGACGATCACAACACGCTTCTGTTTAACGGCCGGGGCCAGGAAAAAGAAGGCGTTTATGAAATGTTCAAGGACTTGCCGAACGCACGCCTCGATCAGATACGTATCGGCGAAGTGTCTTCGGACGAAACCGGCATTTACATTCGGGGCGAAGCCGCCGCCGCTTACTTCCCCGATCTCGGCGTTAGGAAATTCAACCGGCATTTCATGTACTCCACCAAAGGATATTTCGTAGTTTGGGACGAGATCGAGACGGAAAAGCCGTCGCAGGCGACATTCCTGTTGAACGCCGACCGCGAAGTGAAATTGAACGGATCAACTGCCGATTTTATCAATGGTAACGAAGCCTTGCGCGTCGTTCGAGTCGCTCCGGTTTCGGCGGCGTCCGAGGTCAAACCGCAGACGGTCCAGGCCCGCGGACTGCCGGGGAGCGTCGATAAAGGCGACCTCGAAACGCGGGGAGTGCAGCTTCGCTCTACGGCTGACCATAAACAGGGGCCGTTCGAATTCGTTCACGTTTTATTTCCCTACCGGACGGAAGACGCAGCTAAGCTGCCAGCCGTAAAAGCCGCTAACGGAGGGAAAGGCTTTCAGGTAGTTTTCGGCGACGGAACAAGCGAAACGGTATGCCTGGGTGAAAACTGCGGCGGGTTTCGCTCACAACCCGGAAGGATCGCAATACATTCAGCGGCCGGTCCGGCGGGCGGGCCGCCAAAGAGTTCGAAAAGTCACTAGTCAATTAGCCATCAATTGGTAATGCCAATTGCAAATTATGTTTGAAGGAAAGTCACAATCGGAACCGCTCGAAGTCGAAAGCGGTTTTAAGGTCCGGGGCCTGCGTTGGGTGATCATTGGGCTGGTATTTTTCGCCACGCTGATCAACTACATCGATCGCCTGACCGTTTCCGTGCTCGCAC
>JABFSB010000054.1 GCA_013140875.1 Acidobacteriota bacterium | reverse complement strand
ATCCGACCAAGTAATGGAGTAGGTAGTTGGCCGTATTCTCCGATGGTATTTTAGACCTGAAAAACGGGCGAGAAGAATACCTATCGCCGAACAGGGCATCAAGCCGTCGTGGCTACCCTCGATCAAGAACATCCGATTCGTGATTGTTCCACGCGAACGAATGACGGAATACAAGAGGGGCGTTTACTATTTTCTTGATCCCGAAATTGACGGCAGGAGAATCTCGGTAAACTTTGGGCGCGGCGTGAGGAACTGCTCGGGCACCGGTGACGCTTGGGAGTTTCGCATCCAAGACAAGGATGACCGACATTGGAAGTTGGTAGGTTTTTGGATTAGAAGCTGCGATGCGTTTGCCAACGCCAACAATAGTCCGGGCCGCGATTTCGAACTTAAGGACATTCCTGATTCATCTGACAGATCAAAGCGCATTCGACTGCAACTTTAACCTTCAAAATCCAGTGGTTACAGAGGCTAACCTTTCGCCCTAAGATTCGAACGAGGTATCATATAAAGACGCATACCGCCACAACCGCCGACGAATACATAGCCAACCTTCCGGACGACCGCAAGGACGTAATGACCAAGCTGCGCAAGGCTATCAAAAAGAACCTTCCGAAAGGCTTTCAGGAGGTTATGGTTTATGGCTCGCTGGGTTGGGTGGTGCCGCATTCGCTTTATGCACAGGGTTATCATTGCGACCCTGCGACGCCGCTTCCGTTTATCAACGTTGCGTCGCAAAAGAACCACATCGCTGTCTATCACATGGGCATTTATTCGTCCGGCCCGCTGCTCGAATGGTTCAAGGGCGAATGGCCGAAGCACTCGTCTAAAAAGCTCGATATGGGCAAATCCTGCATCCGCTTCAAAAAACCGGAGGACGTTCCGGTCGCGTTGATCGGCGAACTCGCCTCCAAAATGACGCCGCAAGAGTGGATAAATATCTACGAAAAGCTAAAGCCTGCGGGCCGCTAAATCCTTATTGAATACTTCTACCGAACCGATTCGTCTTGGTGACGGGTTTCTCCGCCTTTTTTCTTTTTCATCTAATTCCTCTCCTTCCGTGGTTAAGAAAACCCGGACCACAGAAGGAGAGAATTAGATGAAAAGGCTGAAGGGGCAGTACTGAACCGTCGACCTAAACTCGTACACGACAATGTTGGCCAAAACTTGACCTCGGTCGTTGTTCGGCCTATAATTAAGGATTGCGTTCTATCGCACATCGCCTATATACGGCGAAGGAAGTGAGATTATGAAACAAGATATTCATCCTAATTACCACGAGATCAACGTGATCTGTGCCTGCGGACATTCGTTCAAGACCGGTTCGACGATGAAAGACGACTTGCACGTCGAAATTTGTTCGGACTGCCATCCGTTCTTTACCGGCAAGCAAAAGCTGGTCGATACGGCGGGACGCGTTGACCGCTTCAAGCGTCGCTATGCACGCGGAGCCGAACCCGCCGCCGCACCTGTCGTTGAGGCACCGGCCGAAGCGACGGAAAACGCATCTGTTTAATGACTGTGGTTATTGCGACCCGACAGTATTAGCTATCTAAAATTCGACGCCGGCTAGAACACCGCCGGTCGCTGTTGGTGTATTCGTTACGCCCGCGACAGGTGAAATCAAGCCGGCGTTAGTTCTTTAAAGACTAAAGGCAACGATACCGGCCCGCCAGCCGTCAATTGAACCGTATGAAAAGAACTTCGAGCCGAAAACTTCGCTTTTTGCATACCCTATTCGCAATGGAACGCGACCTGATCGTCGGCGGCCAGGCCGTGATGGAAGGCGTGATGATGCGTACTCCGTCCGCCTACGCGATCGCCTGCCGCAAATCGGACGGCGAAATCGTGACTACGGCCGAAAGCCTCCCGAAGTGGAGCGATAAGTACAAATGGTTAGGCTGGCCCGTGCTTCGCGGCGGTGCGACGCTTATTCAATCGATGGCATTGGGAATCAAGGCGCTGAATTTTTCGGCCCGCATTTACGAAGAAGATCTAAAAGCGCAAGAGGAATTGACGAAGGAAAAAGTCCTTGAAACTCAAGCGGTCCTGGTCGAAGGAACCGAGGACGAAGCTTTTCTGAAAGCTCCGGTCAAGGTATTAATGCCTGAGAAGAAAGACGAGGCCAAGCCCAAAAAGATAACCCAATCGGCCGGTGCCGTCGGTTCGATCATCTTTGCACTCGGTTTTAACATTCTGCTCTTTATCGTAGCTCCGCTGCTCTTGACGAACCTCGGCTTCATCTACGCCGGCTGGGCGGAGGCTCCGACGATCGTGGAAGGCTCAAGCATTTGGGCAGCGGCAAAAGCGTATATCTGGGAGATCAAACCGCATTCGTGGATCGCTTTTAACCTGGTTGACGGGCTCGTCCGAATGTTCTTCTTTGTTGTGATGATCTTCTCGATGTCATATCTGAAAGATATCCGACGGGTCTTCGAATATCACGGTGCGGAGCACAAGACGGTTTTTACCTGGGAAAAAGGCCTCGATCTCAGCGTTGCAAACGCAACTACCCAGAGAAGGCAGCATCCTCGCTGCGGTACATCGTTTTTGATGGTCGTGATGCTTGTTGCAATCGTCCTTTTCTCGGTTATCAAGTTCGACGCTATGTGGCTGAACCTTGTCGTTCGGATCGCACTCATGCCGCTGGTCGCCGGTCTATCGTATGAGATTATTCGTTACGCTGCCAAAAAAGAATCCGGCGCAATCTTCAAGATAATGACGCTGCCCGGCCTGTGGCTGCAGAATATTACGACGCAGGAGCCGGACGGAGAGCAGTTGGAAGTAGCGATCAAGGCGCTGGACGAATCGTTAAAGCTCGAGCCGCAGACGGCGTGAAAATCGAATGCCACGAATGCACGAATCTGATTTATTCGTGCATTCGTGGCCAACATATGCTGGAGAAACTTGCACAAATCGAGAAGAACTACGAGGACCTGACCGCGCAGATTTCGTCGCCGGAGTTCATGTCCGACATGTCGGCCTATGCAAAGTTGATGAAACAGCATCGGAGCCTGGGCATAATCGTAGAAAAATACCGCGAAGTCAGAAAAATGACCGAGGCGCTGGCCGACGCTCGTGAAATGGCGGACCAGTCCGAGGATGACGAAATGCGCGAGTTGGCCCTCGCTGAAATTGCCGAGATCGAACCAAAACTGCCGGACGCGGAAGAAGAGCTGAAGTTGCTTCTCCTACCACAGGACCCGAACGATGAAAAGAACGTGATTCTCGAAATCCGTGCCGGAACGGGCGGTGATGAAGCGACCCTTTTTGCCGCTGAGGTGCTGCGAATGTACGCCCGATATGCCGAACGGCAGGGCTGGAAAATGGAGATAATGGACGCGGCCGATACCGGCGTCGGCGGCATAAAGGAAGCCTTTGCAATGATCGAAGGCGATAAGGTATATTCCAAACTCCGCTACGAATCAGGTGTCCACAGAGTCCAGCGCGTGCCGCAAACGGAAACATCGGGCCGCATTCACACCTCGGCAATTACGGTCGCGGTGCTTCCCGAAGCCGAAGAGGTCGATGTTCAGGTCGATCCGAAGGACCTCCGCGTCGATTATTTCTGCTCGTCGGGCCCCGGCGGCCAATCGGTAAACACGACATATTCCGCCGTGCGTCTAACCCACCTGCCGACAAATGTCGTTGTGTCGATGCAGGATGAGAAATCGCAGATCAAAAACAAAGAAAAGGCGATGCGCATTCTCCGTGCCCGCCTGCAGGAGTTGGAAGAACAAAAGCAGCACGATGAACTCTCAGCCGAGAGAAAATCGATGGTCGGCAGCGGCGACCGTTCGGAAAAGATCCGGACCTACAACTTTAAGGAGAATCGCGTCACCGATCATCGCATCGGCATAACCGTTCACCAGCTTGACCTTGTACTCGAAGGTCAGATCGACGAATTTATCGACGCCTTGCGAACGCACTACCAAACCGAGAAGTTGAAGGCGGAAGCAATTGCGGCTTAAAAGTGAAAAAACGCGTAGTTTAGAACCGTAAACAATCAAATACTGCCCCCTCGCGGAGTCGGAAGCGGGTTTGTTCCCGCTATTTTTTAATGTTCGACAGGATCAGAGAAAAGCTGTTTGAGATACAGGAACGCGAAGGTGTATTCATTTTTTACGCCTGCGAATCCGGCAGTCGCGCATGGGGATTTCCGTCGGTCAACAGCGATTGTGATGTTCGATTTCTTTACGCTCGCGAGCGCGACTTTTACCTTGCAATAGACGTTGAAGACAAGCGTGACGTGGTAGAAGTGCCTATCAGTGATGAGTTGGACATTAGCGGATGGGACCTGCGAAAAGCCTTGCGGCTTCTGCGAAAATCAAATCCACCTTTGCTTGAATGGCTGAGTTCGCCGATAGTTTACCTGCAGGATGACGAAATGGTCGCGAGGTTCCGCTCGCTTGTTCCGATAAGCTATTCGCCGACCGCGTGCATGTATCATTATCTGCACATGGCTCGCGGCAATTATCGAGAGTACCTGAAAGGCGACGAAGTTGCGGTCAAAAAATATTTTTACGTCCTACGACCGCTGCTCGCAATAAAGTGGATCGAGGAGCGGTCTGAGGTCGTCCCGATGGAATTCGGCGTGATGGTCGATGCTCTTTTGCCCGATTCGAATTTGAGAGCTGAGATCCTCAATCTAATCGAACGCAAAAAACAGGGCGACGAATTGAAACGGGAACCCAAGATCGCGGTGATCAGCGAGTTTATCGAGAATGAAATTCAGCGGTTGCAAACTCTTTCAATTCCAAGACGCGACGAAAAACCTTTGATGAAGACGTTGAACGATACATTTCGTGAGATGATCGAAAAATCGTCAACCCATATTCCGCATTTGAACAGTGCCCATAACTAAACTCTTCCTTGTACGACACGGCCAATCCGCCGGAAATGCCGAAGGGCGTTTTGGCGGCCATGGACCGACGCCGCTTTCCGAACTCGGCGAACATCAGGCAAAAGTAACGGCACAGGCCCTCGCGAAAGAAGGCATCACCGCAATATTTTCAAGCGACCTTTCTCGCGCCGTTCAGACCGCCGAGCCGCTTTCGAAGATCCTGAACATACCGGTTCTGACCAGCAAAGCCTTTCGCGAGCGCCACGTCGGAGTGCTTGAAGGCTTAACGTTCGATGAATCGAAGGCGAAACATCCAAAGGACTATTACGCCCTTGTAAATCGCAACGTACACCACGTGATCACCGACGGCGAAAGCTATCGGCAGCTGCTTCGACGCGCCACGAACGAGCTGTGGGAGATATTGCGAAATCACCAGGGTCAGCGTATCGCCATCTTTTCGCACACCGGAGCTATCTGCTTCCTCACGCTCCATTTGATGGGAGCCATTCACCGTTCCACAAAACAGACTCCGTGGCTCGTAACCTCTAACTGCGGCATAAACCGATTCGAGGTCCGCGGCCGCAACAACGTCCGCGTTCTCGCACTCAACGACACCCGACACCTCATCGAATCCACCGGCGACGACGCTTTCGCCGCCCGCTGACCAATAAATTAACTTGACAAGCGGTTCGACTTGGATAACTCTCAGCGTGTAATCAACGCCATCCGATAAGAGGAAGCCAATGAGATCGCTGCCGCTCGCGTCTATCGTCATTCTGCTTTTTGCACTGATTTCCATTGCACAGGTCGATGGAATAAGGACCGCCACAGGCATGCCGCTTTCGGTGGATGCTCGAATCGTATACGGACGCATAGCAATTGAAGGCCTTGAGTCTGGAGCGAAACTCCCGAGGATCAATGTCATCCTGCTTGACCGACGGCTTCAGTCCAATCGCACGACGATCGACCGCGACGGCTATTTCTATTTCCGTGATGTATCGGCAGATGGCGGAACCGTTGTCGTCGAAATAGAAGGAACCGAAGTTGCCCGTCAGACGCTGATGACGGTCGGCCCAAAACAGCAGCGAATGGATTTTTACGTAACGGTTCCCCTAAAGCACGGTCAGGCAAAGCCGGGAACAATTTCGGCAAAGAACCTCTATGATCGCGGTAAGGACAACGCATCCTTGATGAGCAAAGCTATCGAGGCGATCGAAAATAAAAAGCCCGAAAAGGCTGTTCCGCATTTAACCAAAATACTCGAAACGGACCCCGCGGATCATCCCGCATGGGCGATACTCGGTGCCGCGTATTCGGCGACCGGGGATGCTGAAAATGCTGAAAAAGCCTTTCTCAAGGCTCTGAAGATAAGGCCGGACTCAGCTCCTGCGTTGACCAGTCTCGGCAGCTTCTATATGTCGCAAAAACGGTTTGAGCCGGCTATCGAAGCTCTTGAAAAAGCGATCGTTGCCGAGCCCTCATCGGCTTCGGCCTTTCGGCTTTTAGGAGAAGTCTATCTTCAGGTGAGAAAAGGGTCGAAGGCGATATTGGCCCTAAATGAAGCCATCCGTCTCCAACCAAAAGAGATGGCCGATTGTCACATGCTTCTCGCAAAGCTCTACGACATAGCCGGTGCCCGCCACCTGGCGTCGGCGGAATTTACCCTCCTCCTCGAAAAAGTGCCGGACCATCCCGAAAAAAACAAGATAAAACAGTACATCAAGGATAATCCCCCGCAACCGGATAAATAGAAATCGGCGGATTGTATTGACTTCCAATTGATATTGCATTATCACGCTACAAAGGTGCTCCGACCGAAAAGCCGTACAATAATCGCACTCGCGTGGTATTTTAGACTGTTTTCGGATATATTCGCGTCACAGATTTTGCAGTTGGAGAAGCATTATGAATTTTTTTGTAAGACTTTGCTTATTGGGTTGCGTTACAACCGCAGTCGCAGCCAATGTGTTAGGGCAAGACGACGAGGCTAGACAAGCGTCTGGATTGCCCACTTACATCGGAAATCGCCCTGGGACAAATCCGGGAAGCGGTCAGGACGCGAGGTTATCGGGTACGGTCGAGATCCAGGGTTTGACTGAGCAAAATAAAGCTCCGTCCCTGTCGGTCGCAGTTTTGGCAAACGGTGTACTTGTCGCTCGTCAACGCGTCCAAAACCGCGGATCCTTCAACTTCACGAATGTTCCGAGAAACGGCGTCACGCTTATCGTCGAAATCGATAATCAGGAGATCGGAAGTTACCCGGTTGGGACCCTTACGCCGCCTCCGATGTCGAATCGAAAGGATATCTTTCTCACTTGGGCGAGTATCGAACGCAAGAACATCGAGCGTAATGAGGTCTTATCACTTCGAAACGCATATATAAGAACCGACGAGAATCAAAAAGCCTTCGATAAGGCAATATCGGCGTCGAAAGATAAGAATGCGTCCAATGCCGTTAAACTTTTCAGACAGCTTGTTGAGAAAGACGCAGCCGATTTCGTTGCATGGTCCGAGCTTGGCAATCTATATTTCAAGGACGAAAAGTATCAGGAATCTGAAGCTGCTTTCGCAAAGGCAGTCGGCTTAAAAGGTGATTTTCTTCCAGCTTTGGTTAATCTGGGAAAAGTTCAACTTAGCCAAAAGAGCTTCGAATCCGCCGTCCAAACCCTATCGAAAGCCATCGAAGTGCAACGGGCGTCGGCAGAAGCTCATCACTACCTCGGCGAAGCTTATCTGCAGTCGAAACAAGGTTCAAAAGCGGTCGTGCATTTGAATAAAGCTTTGGAGCTGGCCCCCCAGGAGAAAGCCGAGATCCATCTTCGTCTTGCCATGTTGTACAATGCCGCTGGTCTAAAAGACAGAGCATCGCTTGAATACAAAGCTTTTCTGGAAAAAGTCCCCGATCACCCCGAAAAGGCCAGGCTCGAAAAATATATAAGCGACAATCCAGTCAAATAATGAAAAAGCCGAGGCGAACACCTCGGCTTAAACTTTCTCTATGCCTTCAGTTTAGAAGTCGTAACGAAGTGCAAATTGAAAGATTCGCGGTTCACCTTGGGTCGCGCTGAAGTTTCCGAAGCTGCTCTGCGGCGTGGACTTAAACGGATCGAGACCAAAAATAGTGTCTGCCGTAGTGAAGCTTTGCGTGTTGGTCAAGTTGAATACCTCCGCCCTGAACTGAATTTTGTGATTTTCACTCCAAGGCATCTGGAAAGACTTCGCAACCCCCATATCCAAAACAAAGTAACCCGGGTAGCGGAGCACGTTTCGGTCACCGGTTTCGCCAGGTGCGGCAACCCGGAAACTCTGATATGCAGCTAAAGGATCGCCAAACAGGTTTGGAACGCCATTGGTTCCATTTCGGGTCGGCGATGTCTGCACATCCTTGACACGGGTTACAAAACTACGGATATTCCAGTTCGTCGGCCATCCGGCTATGTCAACAAATCCGTCGGTGATCGGAAATCCAGTATTGTATCGGAAAACGTTGCTTATTTGCCAACCGCCGATAAATGCGTCAGCAATTTTGTTCATTCCGTTGAAGAAAGTTTTTCCCCGTCCGATCGGTAATTCCCAGACACTGTTGAAGTTGAGTATATGTCTTACATCGAAATCGGACACCGAACGATTATCTTCGGGTCGCAAAGCGTTAAGTATAAACGCTGCTCCGAAAACTCCGCTAGTCTGAACACCTGAGGCCCCGTCTATCGACTTAGAGAACGTGTAGTTCAGGTCCCATGTCAGGCCCTTAAAGCGTTGCCTAACGCTTAGCGTACCGGCGTGGTAATCCGAACCCGCAATTGTTCCATATGCGGATAGAGCTCCATATTGGCGGTTGTAGAATAACTGGCGGCTTGTATTCCCGTCTAAAACGTCCTGAAGAAAGGTCCAGTCATTACCGATATCATAACAGCCAAACAGTGGAGATCCGGCGCAGCCCGGAGTGTCACCCGTTATTGCCATAAAGCCATACGCTGCTTGAGTGTTTGTAAGACCTGCTCCAAAGAGAATACCGTCAATCTCTCCGGGCAAATACAGGTTCTCAAAAAACGGCAGTGCCGGTATTTGGCTTATCGGAGTATTTTTCCGGCGTAAATCCTCTAGGATGCCCGCCGCTTCGTACCAAGTCTGACCAGACCTTGGATCGCGAATGTTGTTCGGGGTCATTATATCGCGCGAGGCAAGTAGATTACGAGCCTTGCGGCCAATGTACGAAGCTTCAACGAATATCCCTTTGGGTAATTCACGCCCGTAGGTAAAACTCCATTGGTAGTTGATCGGGGACACGAGATTATCATCAAGTGACCCTTCAATGCGGCGCTGATCGTCGAGCGGCTGCTGCTGCGGAAACGTTAAAGACGTTGGCAAGGAACCGCCCGGAGGCAACGGAAGGCTTGTTACCCTCTGGTTAAAGCCGGTAAACAGCGGGCCGGGATTCGTTGTCACGTTAAACGTGTTTGCGGAAATTCCCAGGTTCGACGAAAAGCCGAGCGTGTTGTTCGCGTCAAAGTTTACGGCTAAAGCCTGTCCAAAATAATCGTTCGTGATCCTAAACCCGCCGCGGAAAACGGACGCGCTGTTGCCGCCGAACAAGGTCTTCAAGAATCCACTTTTGAAATTCGGAGACCAGGCGGCAGATACGCTAGGTTGAAAATTATTCGTATCCCATGGGTACACGTTGCCCTTGCCGTTCGCTGGACCGGCCAACTCAACGGTCAAAGCTTCCGAAGCGACGTCACCATAATTAGTACCTGCTGCCGCGGCTTCTATACGACGCCGTAAGTATTCGCTGAGCGAGATGTTCGGCTTAGCTTGAAAACCGCTTGTCTCGTACACCGGACGACTGAGACCATAGCGCAAGCCCAGCGTCAGTGTAAGATTCGGACGTGCCCTCCACGCATCCTGCACATAGACATCGTACTCTTCGGTAGCAAAATTTCTCCGTACGGGCTCACCATCCGCAAGCCGGCTGCCGTCAACATTGAAATTCGAATTGAAAGAGTACTGTGAAAATCTTCCAAGAACGGCTGCGACCGCGTCACGAGTCGTAAGAATATCCGCGGCACGAATCCTATAATTTGTTCCAGCAAGCGGCGTTCCGTTGTATGTGGGGTCGTCCGTTGCGAGAATCGGATTTGTAAGGACATTCCCCGAACCGGCGAAGAAAGACCGGTTCACGATCGCGTTGTTAAATCCCGCGCCAAAATCCGCACGCTTGTTGCGCACAATTCGAATGTTTCCGCCGATTCCGATCGAGTGATTTCCTTTTATCCACGAAAAATCGTTTACAAAGTTCTGAGTGTCCGTTTGGCGAGTGAAAGGATAGCTATTATTAACGGGAGCGAATACACCCCGGAAAGTAATAGCGTCGTTCGTCGAGTCGCCGCCATCTTTAAATGACTGTCTGGTTAAACCGTACCTGAAATTATTGACCAGGTTATTGCTGATCACCCAAGTGTGGCCGATGCCGACATTGAACGGTTTACTGATGCGTCGAGAGCCCGCAGTATCGGGAAATGCCTGGGCACCCAGCGAATCTGTAAAGTCGTTCTGAATCGTAGTCCGGAAGGAGATCTTATGTTTATCGTCACTCGTGACGTTCCAATCAACCCTGCCGGTGTGCGTATTTTCAGCACTAGGGATGCTCGCGTTGAATCGGTAACCAGCTGTATTCAGCCCGTCCCCGATCGAGAAATCGTTCGCCTGATATCGGGACGCCGCAGATGCTAAAACGCTTAGTGCAGCTGGATTTACATTGACCACTGCCGCCCCTGTTGGCGTACCGTTTGAAGTTAATCCATTGATCTGAGCCGCATTTAGGCTCTTCACGACTCCGCATCCACCGTCAGCGAGAACAACATCGTTAGCGTCACGTCCGCTGCAGAAACGCACTATGCCTTGGCCCAAAGTCGGAAGCGGAACAATCTGCTGGATCGGCGTCTCACGTGCTTCCCGCAAGCCTTCGTAGTTGTAGAAAAAGAACAGGCGGTCCTTAACGATCGGTCCGCCAAGCCGGCCGCCGAAGAGATTTCGGATGAGCTTTGGACGCTCAACGCCCGAGCTGTTGTTAAAAAAATCGTTGGCCGTCGTTACGGTATTTCTATGGTACTCGTAAAGCGCACCTCGGAACTCATTCGTTCCGCTCTTGGTTGAAAGCGTAATCTGAGCACCCGATGAACGGCCTCTCGACGCGTCGGCATTTCCGGTCGTAACGCGAAATTCGTCGACCGAATCGGGAGTTACACGAACAACCGGCGTAAAGGCCGTTCCAAGCTGCTGGTCGTTTACGTCAACACCATCCAAAGTAATATTTGCCTGATCACTTCGGCTGCCGGTGACGGAGCCGCCGCGGGTCACGCCAGGCTGTAAACTCAGGAGATTTCCAACGTTTCGTCCTTCGAGCGGCAGTTCCTGTATCTGTTTAGAAACAAAATTGTTGCCAAGACTTGCATCCTGCGTATTAACGATCGATTGAATATCCCCGCCCGCGACATTCACAACCTCATTTACGCTGCCTACTTCCAGCATGGCGTTAACTTCTGCCGTTTTATCAACGAGGGCTTGAACATTCGACTGCACAAGCTTCTTAAACCCGGTCGACTCGATCTCGATTCTGTACGTGCCGGGAGGCACGTTCGCGAAAGTAAATGTGCCTGAATTGCCGGTCTGAACTGTGCGATTAAACCCCGTCTCGTCGTTTATCAGCTTTACGGTCGCACCGGCAACCGCCTTTGACTGTGTGTCGAGCACCGTTCCTTTAACCGACGAAGATGCCGTTTGTGCCGATACACTCACAAACGACCCGATGAATATCGCCGCCGTGAGCGTAGCCAAGAGCATCAACTTCCTTAAACTGGTGAAATTCATAACTCCTCCATTGATCAAGTTGTACTTCTAAGTTTTTGAATATTTCAAACTTTAACAGCCGTAACGCATCTTTCGTTCCAATATCAATTGGCTCCGCAAATAGCAAAGAAATCAATGGTTTAACCGGATGGTGTGCCGTCCACGTCGGTCATC
>JABFSB010000011.1 GCA_013140875.1 Acidobacteriota bacterium | reverse complement strand
GCCCAGCGAAGCGGGCTGAAATTGATCGACATATCGCTGAAGATGCCGTCGTAGAACGAATGTTGGCCGATCAGATATTCGTGGATCTTCGCCAGGAACAAACCGCTTTCGGCTCCCTGGATGACGCGATGGTCGTAGGTGCTGGTCAGCGTGATGATCTTGCTGATGCCGAGCAAGGACAGGGAAGCCGGGGTCATCGCCTGATATTCGGCGGGATATTCGATCGCTCCGGTAGCGATGATAGCGCTTTGGCCGGACATCAACCGCGGATTTGAAGCTACCGTCCCGAGCGTGCCCGGATTCGTCAACGAGATGGTCGTTCCCTGAAAATCGGCGATCTCAAGTTTGCCGTCACGCGCCTTTGCGACCTGTTCGTTGTAGGCGGCGAAGAACTCGGCAAAGTTCATCTTCTCGCATCCCTTGATATTGGGAACGAGCAAATTTCGCGAGCCGTCTTTCTTCTCGATATCGATCGCGATGCCGAGGTTGATGTTCTCATTCTCGATCCGCGACGGAACACCGTTCACCAGTCCATAGCCCTGATTCATGTGCGGATAGACTCGCGCGGCCTGCACGATCGCCCAGCCGATGATGTGCGTGAACGAGACTTTACCGCGTCCCGCCGCTTTTAGATGCGAATTGACAATGCCGCGATTTTCTTCAAGAAGCTTAACCGGAATGGTTCGGAGCGACGTTGCAGTCGGAACCGTCAGGCTCTGCTCCATGTTTTCGACGATCTTTTTTGAAGCACCGGTGATCGCTTTTGCGTTGATATCGGAGTCCACTGAAGGCGTGGATTGTTTGGCTGCGGCCGGGGCAGTTGGCGTAGTAGCTTTTGCGGGAGCGCCCGCGGAAGGCTCGGAGGTTGCCGAATCTTTTCCGCCCTTGCCGTTGAGAAGGTTGTCGAAGTATTCCTGCCACGACTCGTCGACGAGCGTTCGATCAGTCTGAAATCTTGAAAACAAACCCTCTACATAACTCGCGTTTGCTCCGAAATTCTCCGCTATAAACTCTGAAAAACTAGTATTTTTCTCGCTCACACTTATTCTTTGCCTCTTAGATTTGAAAAACCTGCAACAGAATATTCTATCGCAACGCGGTCTAAATTATAAGGCGCGGAAGTTGGGTCGAAGTCAGGAAAGAACGTTCTTTCTATATTCCAGAAGCGGATTTTTGATCAGCAGATCTATATCGACGGGAATAGCTCGTTTGAAGTGGAAGCCGAACTTTTTGAACTTTCCGAAAACAAAAACCCTGCCGGTGACGGACCAATCCTGCTTTGAATTCGTAATCTCCTTCCAGGCGGCATTCAGGATGTTGGACGTAGGCAGAAACACTGTTGCCGGGGCGGGCAGGACGGTCCGGCCTCGCTTGCTCACTTTGAACGGCAAAGTGAAATCTTCGACCTTAACGCTTACGCCATTGACCTTAATATCGCGAAAATTCATTTTTTCCACTTGGCCATCGTAGCCGGCGGCTTCGAGATCACTGATGATAGCCAGCGTGACACCGCCCAACGAGACCTCCGAAACGGTCGGCGTCCCGACGACTATATAAGGCTTGCCAGGAGTCTTGGACGCGTTGCCGCTGAGAGTAATCATCTCATTGTGGACCTTATATCCATCGATCTTCTCCGGAAGATCTTGGGCAAAGGCGTGAAGGGAAAATGTCGCAAGGAGGATGAAAAAGAATATTTTAGCGGGAAAGAACAGCATCGGCGAACGGCTTTTCAAGTGGCTGAAGACTGGGTTTTTTTCTTGGACTCGGGCGTATCGATTCCCGATGCCTTCTCGAGGTCCAGTTTGATCGAATCCAGGATCCCGTTAATAAATTGCGTCGCCTCGAACGTCGAGAACCTGCGGGCGATTTCCAGGGCCTCGTTTATCACCACCGTATGCGGCGTATCTTCGAACAAAAACTCGTAAACGGCGAGACGAAGGACGTTTCTATCGACAATGGCCATGCGCTCGATCCGCCAGTGTTCGGCGCGGGTGCGGATCCGGTCGTCGATCACTTGAAGATTCGAAAGCGCACCGGAAACGAGGTTGTTGGCAAACTGCTGAGTCTTTTCGTCGGCGTCTTCGTCGCCCAGTTCCTTCCAGTAATCCACCGTTAGGACCTCGCTGTCCGCGTGAATGACGTCGGCCGAGAACATCATCTGCAGTGCAGATTCCCGGGCCTTCCGGCGGGTGCCGGTATTCTTGCCTGATTTATCAAACGACATGAGGAAAAGCTTTTTCCTTAAACCCTTGTTCTTGTTTCTCTGAACCTAACTGGCTATACAAATTGACTATTTCGACGGCGGCCATCGCCGCTTCGTAGCCTTTGTTGCCGGCCTTTACGCCGCAGCGATTGATCGCCTGTTCAAGCGTATTCGCCGTGACCACACCAAACATTACCGGCACGCCGGTCTGCATTGCAACCTGTCCGACGCCCTTTGCAGCCTCGCCCGCGACGTAATCAAAATGCGCCGTCTCGCCGCGAATGACCACGCCCAAGGCGATGATCGCGTCAAAACTGCCGCCATCCGCGATCTTTCGGGCGACCGAGGGCAACTCGAAAGAGCCCGGCACCATAAACACCTCGACAGAATCTTCACTTGCCCCGAGGCTTTCCAGTCCGTCGACCGCGCCGTCAATTAATTTCGACGTAAGAAAATCATTCCAGCGGCTCGCGACGATCGCAAATTTGAATCCCTCGGCGGCCAGCTTTCCACGATGAACTTTCGGTTTCAAAATATCACTCCAAAGTTTAACGACATTACCTAACCAAGTATAGTTAACGATAATTGGACTGACAAGGAAAAAAGCCGTTTTGCAAACGCCGTCAAAATCGTGCTACTTTTCAGGTCAGCCTGGTTGAAGACCTCTTTCCGCCGTCTTTTAAATTGTGAACAAGAATATCCTGGTTACTGGCGGGGCCGGATTTATCGGCTCGCATTTGGTTTCGCATTTGCTGCGCGAAGGTGTTTGGGACGTGACGATCGTTGATGACCTGAACGATTTTTACTCACCTGACATAAAAAGAAACAATTTGGCGGCGGCTCGGGAATTCGGGGAATTTCGATTCGTCGAAGCCGACATACGCCGCACTGACGACCTGAAAGCGGTCTTTGACGAGACATCTTTCGATTGCGTCGTCCATCTGGCGGCACGTGCGGGCGTCAGGCCATCGCTTTCGCAGCCGAAACTTTACGCGGAAACAAACATCAATGGTACTTTGAACCTTTTGGAACTCGCCCGCGATTATGAGGTCGGACAGTTTGTATTCGGTTCCTCTTCAAGTGTTTACGGCATCAACGCAAAGGTGCCGTTCTCCGAGGACGACCGAATTCACCAGCCGATCTCGCCTTACGCGGCGACCAAGGCGGCCGGAGAACTTCTTTGCCACACCTACTCGCATCTCTTCGGATTTCGGACGGTCTGCCTGCGTTTCTTTACCGTTTACGGTGCGCGTCAGCGGCCAGATCTTGCTATTCACAAATTCTCGCGGCTAATATCGGAAGGATGCCCCATTCAGGTGTTCGGCGACGGTAAAACCCGGCGCGATTATACTTATGTGGACGATATTGTTGCCGGAGTTCGTGCGGCGATAGATTACGATGGTTCGGTTCACGAGGTGTTCAATCTCGGCGAATCCGAGACGACCGAATTGAGACGACTGATCGAACTTATCGAAGAAAGCCTGGGCAAAAAAGCCGTCGTCGATC
>JABFSB010000353.1 GCA_013140875.1 Acidobacteriota bacterium | reverse complement strand
AACTCATCTCGCCCTTCAAAATGTTCCAAAACTGGGGTATTTCGTCGATCCGAACCTTCCGCATGAACCTTCCGAACGTGGTCGCGCGGTCGTCATCCGAGGCGGCCCAAACCGGCGTTCCGTCCGCTTCGGCGTCTTTCTTCATCGAACGAAACTTCAGAAGCTGGAACACCGTCCCGCCTTTGCCGGCTCTTTCCTGGCGATAGAGAACATCTCCCTCAGATTCGAGCTTGATTACTATCGCGGCGGTCAGAGCGATGGGAAAAGACAATACAAGGCCGGCCAACGCAAGGAAGCGGTTAACCACCTCGCGAAAAAACAGGGTAAATCTTGTGTCCTTCGCCCTTCCTGAAAATATAAGCCAGGACGGCCGCAGCATGTCGAGATGGACCTGGCCCGTAACGCGTTCATAAAACGAGGCGCATTCCTCGATATCGACGCTATTTTCGAGGCTCATGCGAAGGAGCGAGTCGGTCGGAAAATTTCCCCGCCTTTGTGCCAGAGCAACAACGATACGGTCGATCTTTTTCTCGCTGACGATCTTTTGAAGGTCTTCAGCCGTGCCAAGTATTTCCGCCCCGCCGAGTTCGGCCCTTGATCGAGGTGAATCACCATTCTCTACTCCCGGTACCGAAATGAATCCGGCGATCCTGTATCCGGCATCGCGTCGCTGATGGACGACGTTCGCCGTCACGGCTGCGTCCTTTCCGGCACCGAGGATCAATATCTTTTCTCCGAGATCGGGGTGTCCCGTTAGAAAATGGATCCAGGTCCTCCAAACCAACAAGAATACCAGCGTGAGCACAACCGAATAGATGAGTGTTCCGCGCCCGATCATCAGCGGAGGAACCATATAATACAGCAAGGCGAGAACGGTCCATGCGACGCCTGTCGCCTGGATCAGCCGCAATAACATCTCACGGCGATGATGCATGACGCCGTAATCGTATAGGTCGTAAAGATAGATGGATATCAGGCAAACCGACGCGGCAAGGGCAACCTTGTTAAGGGCGTTGTTCTCAATGATCTGAAACGCCGCTCCTTCCCATCCAAGCCGAAGATACAACGCCAGTACGACCGCGAGAAAAATGATCGCGATGTCGGCGACTATAAGGCCGATCGTCCTGGGGCTGAATTTCGTACTCATCTAAAAACCGTTCAAGCCTTGACCGGCTCGCGTCCTTCATAGAAGCCATATTTGTAATAGCTTTCGTCCATCAACGGCACTTCGGATTGATTCAGTATCGTGCCGAGCATACGTTCGCGGGGCAGCGAATCGAGAATACGGTCAACGTCTTTATATTTAGTGTGATTCGCCCTGACGACGAGCATCGCGCCGTCAGCTAAATTGATCAGCAACGAAGCATCGGTAAATATTCCGAGCGGCGGAGCGTCGATGATAATAAAATCGAAATGAGATCTGGCCTCATCCAAAATCTCGGCGAATCTCGGTCCCGAAAGCAACTCGGCAACATCGTCGCGGTTGGAACCGCCGGGCAGCAAGTACAACCCGGAAGGCTGCAGTTTGATCAACGATCCCATCAAGGAAGCTCCGCCGGTTAACACTTCGGAAAGTCCGATGTTAGTTTCAATCCCAAGATAGCCGGCCAGACTCGGCCGCCTTAGATCGCTGTCTATTACCAATGCCCGGACGCCGTCCGTCTGCGCAAAAAGCCACGACAAATTCAACGCCGTTACCGACTTTCCTTCCGAAGGTCCGACGCTTGCCACAACAATGGCCTGCAGTTTGCGTTTTTTACTCTTGTGCAGGACCTGCGTGCGGAGGTTACGATATTCCTCGCAATACGGAGATCGAGGTTGGGTAATGGAAACAACGCGCGGATTTACCCGTTCGACATTTATCGCGAACTCACGAGCCGCCGGTCCGGGCTTGGGTGCCGGGAGTTCCGGCGGGTTTATTATCTCCGGTCCCTGAATGCCTGTATCCACAATCGCACCCAAAGCTGTTTCCGGCTTCGGGGCACCGATACGCAGGTCGGCGACCGAGAGCAGCCCCGGAGCCTGGTTATCCGAACTCGGTAATTCCGCCGTGGCGGTATCGACGGCGTCGATTCCCTCACGCTGCGTCGGATTTTCGCTCTCGCGTTTCTGAATTGTTTTAAGAAACTTCATTTCAGGCTTGTATCGAGAAATCCTATTTCATCTTTGCACGGCCGCGTTCACCCATAAGCTCTTCGTGGCCGACGGGGGTCAGAACGCGGGCCGAGCCGACGGCTTCCACGGGCCGGTCGCTCGGCAATATCATGTCACGGTCGGGCAAGAGATCCAGATTTTCAGCGACTCCCTCGACGACGCTTCGGCCGATCACTTGATCGCCCGCCGCATACGCCGCGATCATCGAGTTGTCGCAAAGATTGTTAATGAGCCGCGGGATGCCTTCGGAACATTGGAAAATGTAGTCGATGGCATACGGCGAAAAAATATTCGGCTGCTGGGCTCCGGCTATAAAGAGACGTTCGGTTATGTATCTTTTAACCTCATTAACGCCTTGCAACGCCGGCATTACACACCGCAGGGCTATTCGCTGCTTCAACTGGCGAAGATTCGGCCGGCGAAGTGTGTCCCTTAATTCCGGCTGTCCTGTAAGAATGATCTGCAGATGCTTTGCATTGTCGGATTCAAAATTCAGCAGCAGCCTTATTTCTTCAAGCACTTCATCCGTCAACTCGTGGGCCTCATCCACAATAAGTACCGTCCGCAGTCCGCGACGATGCCTATCCTCAAGCAGCCGCGACATTTCAGTAAGCAACTCGGTCTTATTGGACCATTCCGAGATACCGAGCATGTCGGTAATGTGGTGATAAAACTCTTCGATCGAAAGGTGCGGATTTACTATGTACGCAGCCAGCACGCTCGAATCAAGCCGCCTGATGATCCATCGAAGGGCCGTCGATTTCCCGGTACCTACTTCGCCGGTGAGCACGATCAGACCTTTCGCCATCTCGATACCGTAATAGAGGCTGGCGAGCAACTCGTTATAGCTCGGCGTAAAGACGATGAACTTCGGGTCCGGCGTAAGACTGAACGGATAATCGTTAAGGTTGTAAAACTCTTTGTACATTCGAACAATTCGATCTACTCGATCTACTCCCACTAGCTAAATCTCTCGATCACGCGCGACATCTGCAGCAAAATTATCAGGATAGGAACACTCAGCACGGCCGCGATACAGCCGGCCGCCAATTTAAGTGCGTAGGCTCGACGGCCCGTGTCGATCTCTTTATCCGAAAGAAGGTCTGGTACCGAAGCAAGTACCGGCAGGCCCGTGTAATGCTTTGCGTCTTCGATATTCTGGACGGTCAACAGCCGCGGAATTTCAAAAGCGGCAACCAGCAGAAATCCCAGCCCGAGGCCGAGTAGAGCACCAAGCCCGATGAGCAAAGGCCGTTTTGATGCATTCTCCGGTGTCTGAGGTAAGTTCGCCGGGTCGACAACACGGATCGTCTCACCCTGTGCGTTGCTCTCTCGTTCAACTTGCTGCTGTGCGTTGTTGTACTTTTTCAGGCTTTCATCGTAGGTCGACTTGGCAAGTTCAAGTTGATTCGTGACGCCTTCGAGGGCGACTTTTACATTGGGAATCGAGTTGATCTTTGACTCAAGGACAAGGATCTGGCCCGCATTCTGGCTGAGCTCGACTTCTTTCAACCTTAGCTGTTCTTCGATCTGACCTATCTGACCTTCTGCCTTATCGCG
>JABFSB010000257.1 GCA_013140875.1 Acidobacteriota bacterium | reverse complement strand
AGATCAAAGTAACTGCTCGCCTTTCGGGCCTTCACCTCTTGAAAAACGGCGAAACTGAAAACCATCATTAATTCGTGACACCAGACCCAAATATTTTGCCCGATGTTCCGTCAACGGCCGGGGACGCTGCGGAACGCCGTTCGTCCGGCTGGGACATTCGCAACGCTCCGCGAAATTACATCGCTCTCGTAATTTTTCAGGCCGCAAGCGCTCTGCTTTCTTTCGGGGCGGTATGGTTGATAACCCGTCATTTAGGTTCGGCGGGCTATGGCGGGATTGTCGCAATAATTGCGGCGTCACAGGTCGCTCAGGTTTTTGTCAATTGGACGTGTGTCGCGGTTGTCCGCTTTGGCGTCGACGAGTTTATCGAGACTGAAAAGATCGCACGGACCTTTTGGCTGAGATTCTTTATCCTGGTGGTAAATCTCGCTCTGGTCGCAATCCTTTCGCCGTACTGGTTTCCGTATCTTGCGGATTGGTTAAAATTATCAACGGGAAGCTTTTGGCTCGTGATGACGCATTTTGCCGTAACTGCGTTCTGGCTTCATATACAAATGGGCCTGCAGGGCGCAAAGCTAATGCGAATGCAGGGCCTTTTGCAGATGATCGAGCGGCTGCTGATCTTCGTCGGGCTTTTCGGATTGACCTCCGCCGCCCCGCTCACCCCGAATCTGGCGATAATCTGCTACATTATCGCCCCGGCAGCGGTAATGTTTTTTGGCCTGTTCGAGTTGAGAAAGTATGTCTGGACCCGGTTCGCCGTCGATCGCGTTTTTCTCCAAAAGTTCGTGGCCTACTCGCTGCCGCTGTTACCGTTCTCACTCGTCGGATATTTCTCCGGCAGTTACGTCGATGCCGTTTTCGTATCGAAATTCCTATCGACAAAAGATCTCGGAATCTATTCGGTCGCAACCCAGATCAACGGCATCGCGCTCCAGCTTCCCACTCTTGCCAATACCCTGTTGCTTCCTCTTTTAGTGACCATGCAGAGTGAAGGCGATAACCAGCGCGGCATAAACTATTTTCAGAATGTTCTGCCCTCGCTCACCCTGCTGTGGGGCCTCGCATGTTCCATTTCAGCGTTCGTTGCGTATTTCGCAATCCCCTTGATTTTTGGAACACAATTTACAGAAGCCACCGCGCCTCTTTGGGTTTTACTTGCCGGCTCAGTTGTATCGTTGCCCATACTAATTGGTTACGCGGCGGTTTCTCATGCGGCTTCGAGGACATATATTTCGTTGGCAGCAGCTATTCTTGGAGCTGGGACCAACTTAGCTGCAAATTTCCTTCTTATTCCATCCTTTGGAATAGAAGGGTGTGCCTGGGCAACGGTAATTTCTTCTTTCGCGAGCCTCTTTACATTCACCGGCCTTCTTTGGCGAACAGGCCTGGTTTCTCCCTCGTGGATTTATTTGGCGCTTTCCCCTTGTCTTTTAGGGGGAATAATCTTTTCTTTTTCCAAGAGTCCTTTTGCCGGCTCGGCAAGCTGTCTGGTTGTCTCTGTCCTTGCCGCGCTTTACCGCAGGGCTCCCATAATTGAAACCCTAGATTTCTTAAAACGCCATAAATTGCCGGTAATCCCAGTCAGGTAAAGCTTAGTATGTAAATGGAAATATTTCTTACGGGACCGTATGTTGGTGTTTTATAATCGCCGACGGATCAGAAGGGTTTGCGCCGAGACAGTTTAGCAGGATCGCGCGAATGGCTCATTTGCAACAGTTTTAGCAGCAAAAGTTTTCAAACATGAAAATTTGTCATTTTTGTTCGTCGCACGTTAACACGATTTATTTCGCATATCTTGCTTGCGGTTTATCGGAGCGCGGTGCAAAACAGTTTTTCGTAAGTCAAGATTCTTTTGAACCCCCATACTGGTTAAAGGATTGTCAAAGTGTAGACTACACGAACCTTGGAGTGTCAGGCAGACTTCGATTCCCTTGGGCTGTGCAAAGACTTGCCAGATTCTTAAAAGAAAAAAAGATCGACATACTTCATACTCACCTTTTTGACGCCGCCCTGATCGGGCTTGCGGCGGCCCAGATCGCGGGGACGCGTGTTCGGGTGGTTTCACGCCACCACTTGGACGAAACCGCAATCCTGGGAACCCGGGTGCATAGCTTTCTTGACAAATGGACGAATGAAGTTGCCGATTGTGTCGTTGTTCCGTCCGAGGCGACGCGAAGGTATATGACCGAAGTAGAAAAGCAATCCGGCGAAAATATTCGGGTTATTCCTTACGGGTTTGACTTCAATGCTCTTAATGCTACAGAGGAAGACCGAGAGCGTGTAAGAGCCGAATTCGGCGTGGGAAAAAGTTTTGTCATTGGTTGCGTAGGTAGATTCTTTAAGAACAAAGGACATCGTTATCTTTTCGAGGCGATTCAGAAGCTGAAAACGGAATTCCCTGGCGTTAAGGTACTATTGTTAGGCAGCGGCGATCGGCAATACCTTGAAAAGGACATCGCGGAACTTGACCTAGGCCAAAATGTTATCTTCGCGGGTTTTAGAAACGACATCCCAGCCTGCATGAAAGCGATGGATTTGCTCGTTCATCCGTCGTTGTCCGAGTCCTTTGGGCAAGTGATCGTCGAGGCAATGTGTGTCGGTACGCCCGTTGTAGCCACATCGGTCGGGGGTGTCCCAGAGATCGTCGAGAATGAGAAAACAGGTATCGTTGTCAGGCCGCGGGACTCTAATGAGCTTTATACCGCGATCAAAAGATTGATAAAAGATGCGGATCTCCGTTCAAAATTTGGCGAGGCCGGAAGGGAAAGTGTTCTGGATAAGTTCAACGTCCAGCTCTTCGTAGAGCGTCAGTGGGCTTGCTACAGAGAGCTTTTCGATCAGTAATAGTACGAGAAATTCAGGGCAGGCTTAAGTGCGCGATTCAGACCTTGCGAAAATTTCATCCGAAACTGTTCATAGGTTAGTTATACTCGATGTTTCTTCTTTTCGTGAGGGCAACATCGACGTATACCCAGTCGCGCAACAATAGATATTTTATGGGCGTTGAGGAAAGATTTAAGGGAGCTAATGTTGTAAACGCTGGCAGGCTGTCGCCTTATTGGGGCGAACACGCGGCACGGTATGTTTTTGCGCTGCCTTTTGTTGCTGGAAAATCGATCTTGGACATAGCATGCGGAACGGGTTACGGGATTGCAATTTTAAAGGAAAAAGCCGGATATGTGACGGGTGTCGATGTCGATATTGAGGCGGCTAGAGAAGCTAAAGCGGAGTGCGATAATCGCTCGGGTGTTTTGCTTGGCGACGGGCTCGGCCTTCCGTTTCGCGATGAAAGTTTCGACACGATAACTTCTTTTGAAACACTCGAGCATCTTCACGAGCGGAGCAAATTTTTGGCTGAGCTGCGACGTGTTCTGCGTCCGCACGGCACGCTCATTCTTTCGACACCCAACGCCAACTACACCAAGCCGGTAGACGGGAAGCCGAGCAATCCTTTTCACATTTTTGAATACAAGCCCGATCAGCTCAGGACCGAACTCGAAACCCACTTTTATCTAGATAGCTTTCTTGGCCAAAGTCTTGACCCCTCGATCCAAATTCCCCCATTCTATGACGCTCAACTTCGTCTCTCAAATGATCTTGGAACGCAGACAAGATTGTTCGGCTGGAAGGTTCTAAACAAGATGCCTTTCGCGTTGCGTGAAGGTGTGAGCGAAGCGATCTGGAAAAAACCATTCTATCCCACGGAACAAGAT
>JABFSB010000086.1 GCA_013140875.1 Acidobacteriota bacterium | reverse complement strand
GATGCCGCACTGAGCGAGCCGCCAATGCTCCGCCACCGTAGGCAGCATCAACGTGAAACCAGATCTCCTCTGATCTACATATAGTTGCGATACCGGCGAGATCGTCAATTATTCCGGCATTGGTCGTGCCGGCGGTTGCGATCACTGCGAACACCCTGCCCCGATCTTCAGCTGACATCCGCGATAACGTTTCAGCCAAATGAGAACCTTCGAGGCGACTTTCTGTTTCGATCAGCAGAACATCGGCGTCAATGACTTTCGCCATCGCCTTGATCGACGAATGTGCCCCGTTCGAGGCGATCACGATGCCGCGGGTTCTTGAATTGCGTTCGTCGCAGCCGCGCCAATATTCGCGGGCGGTGACCATTGCGGAAAGATTTGCCTCTGTGCCTCCGCTTGTAAAAACGCCGAAGGCTCCGGCAGGCATTCCGGTCAGCGAGACTAGCCATTCCATTGCTTGGTTCTCGGCAAAGATGCAGCCGGCTCCCTCCAGCCAGAAAGCCCCATGAACACTGGTTGCTGAGGTCACGAGATCGAACATGACAGCCGCCCGGGTAGGAGATGCGGGTACGAACGCAAGATGTCGGGGATGATCGATCGGGACACTCGCTTTGACCAATACGTCTTTAAATAGGGCAAATGCCTTCTCGCCGCCGATGCCTTTAGGTGTGACCGTATCGCCTACGAGAGCCTTCAACTCCTCTGCCTTCCGAGGAAAGCCAAGCTTTGGATCGGTATCGGAAATACGGCTGATCGCGTATTTGATAACATCGAGCGACATTTCGACAAGATCAATGTCTACATTGTGCATAAATTCGGGATCCCAGCCGCCTTACGAGGTGGCTATCGTATCAGAATCCGGCGTAGTGTCCGATCACGACCGACAATACGACGATCGTGCCGTACATGATCTCCCAGACGCCGATCTGCATCGCTTTCATTTTGTTGCGTCCAGGCGAAAGGCCAGCGATAGCTCGATAAGCCAGTACTGACATAGCCAGGATCGTTAGAAACGGACTTAGGCCGAAATAAGCTAAGGCTGCGGTCAGAAGAAGAGCCGCGACATGGGCGAGCGTCGGGACCACACGTGAATGCCGCTTGTCTTTTTCGAGCCTCAATCGCTCACGAACATACAGAATAGAGGCAATTGACCTTGATGCAAAGATCGCCCAAAGTGCGATAGCATTCGCCAACGGCATATTCGCAGATAGGCCGATCGCCGCGATCGAGGCTGACATAACGACAGCTCCGGTCAGTTCAGGTATCAGCTTTCGGCTTTGCCCCGATGCATCAATATATATCTGAAAAAGAGCGAGCGGCAGGACCCAAATAAAAGGGAGAAGCGGTCGAGAGCCGACGGTCAATAGCGTACCGGCGAGACCTAGGGAGAAGATCGCACCGTAGCAAAGCAAGAATCGAAATGCCATGCCGGCACGCGCACTATTGCGCATTCCAAAGCGGTCGGCGATGAGGACCTTCAACGGCTGTCGGGTTAGAAACGCACCTACGGTAAGAAGGGCGATCCAAGGAGCTCCCGATGAAAACGCTATCGCCATCCCGGCGACTAGGGGTTCGAACAAGAACGCCCATCCGCCGTGTTCCGAGGGCAGAGCGACTTGCCGCACGCGAACAGCTCTGTGGGGTGTTGTGATCGGTGCGGCAGTTGCCATATCTAACTTCATTCGGAGCGAGTATCAGGCTCGGGCATTCTGTTCGAGTTCGATCGCACGGGGAAAGAGGAGATTGTTCTCCAGATGAATGTGCTGGTGTAAGTCACGCTCAAACTCACCGAGCCTATGAAAGAGCGCGGTAAAACTCGGGCAAGCTCCGTCCGGCAATTTGTAATCGTTTGTGATCTCGCGCATTTTGACCAATAGTTCGCCTACTTCTTCATGCTCGACATTCATCATACCTACCGGATGCTGAACCGTTCCAAATGGCGGGTATGCAACCTGATGTTGATTTGCAGCGGCATACGCTAGCTTCTGAATGTACGGGAAAAGGACCATTTCTTCTTTCATCATGTGCGGTTCGAGATCATCACACAACGCCTGAAACAGGTCTTTCAATTCAAGAAGATAAGTATAGTGATCGCCATGACGACTAGCGACTTTAGCCATCAACGGTGTCAAATGGCTCATTTCGTCGCGTGTATAGACGTGATGCTTATCCAAAATATGATCGACGAGATCGCTCAAGTCCATATTAGAGAACGAATCTTGATCGCTAATTATTGATTCGTCCAAAACGCTATCTATCTTCTCTTTCACGATTTCCGGTATCGCCCCTACGTTTCGACAGGCGTCATCGAACGGCGTGTCTCCATGACAACAATAGTCGATCTTGAATTCCTCAAAGACGCGAGTCGTCAACGGCATCTCAAGTGCTATTTCGCGGACTGTCTTACCTTGAACACTAAGCATTAATTCATCCTCCAAATGTATACTCCAACATCATTGTCGCCAGTATATACAGGAGGAAATATGATCTCGGTCATGTTCGAGAAATTATTGAGTTCAGCAGGCGTCGTCGCCTTTGGGATGAGGGTAGCGGTCAGACTGGTCTTCGTCATTGTGGGCATTCAGACAAACAAAGTCCTTTTCGATGAGGATCTTAAGCTTAGTTTGGTCGTCCGCAACAAAGACCCCGGCAAGGCTAACCTCCCCGGAGTTCGCCCATTTATCGGCATCTAAGGCAGGCACCTGAACCACTATCGTTCCATCAATAAATGAAGCGGAAAAATCACTTTGGAGAGTCTTTTCGAGCGAGTAACCAAAGTCGTTCTTTCCTATACCAAAACGGACAGTGTCCCCGATGGTTCCTGTGCGATCAAAAGTCTCGACTTCAGAGCGTCCAAGACGAAAACGAAGAGTATTCTCTCTTATTCGAATTTTCATGATCCAATGCTCACCAAGATGGAAATTAACATAAAGTTCGGTTGACCAAATATGATCCAGATCACGTTTCAAATACAAAATCCTAACGGACCAGAGCTCGAAGATTCTCAGTCGTTTCGATGAATATTCTTCCGCCGATAATGTTCACATGGCCATTTTTCGCGAGCTTTCGGATGACCCGAATCGTGGTTTCGAGCGAAAGCCCTGCCATCTCCGCTATATCTTGCCGTCGGTGTTTGATTTTTTTTATTTCACCCGCTTTCATCTCACCTGCCAGGCGTAATATGACAGTCGCGATGCGCTGCTCGGCCGATGGCGTGGCCATGATCTGAACAGTCTCAGCACGGTCACGCAGAATGCCGCACATACGATTTAGAACGAGTGAAGAAAATTCCGATGATGATCGCATCAATGCCAAAAAATCATCTCGCGGAACCAACAATAGTGAGCTGTTCTCAGTTGCAACAGCTGTTGCCGGAAACGTCTTGCCGTCCATCGCCGGCGGAATCGCAAAAATGTCGCCCGCCTGAAACACCCCAAGTATTATCTCCTTTCCCGCTTCAGGATAACGAACCATTTTGATCGTTCCAACCAATATGATCGGCAAAAATGTTGCCTGATCTCCCTCGAAAAAAACATGTTGTCCGGTACCAAACGTCCTTTCCGCGCCAACCCCAAAAAGACTGCTGGTTAATTCGGTACTGAAGTGGCCCGATATTTGACTTATAGAAACAGACATATTCAGAAGGCTTGTAACCCCGGGGCGTTCCCGAAATTTAATCTTCGCATTTTGTGATGCAAATCATAAATTGCTTTCTTAAGAACTGATAAGGATTGGAGTAATGGAGCAATGTCAGGAAACTCAATGAAACATTTAACCAGTCACGTCATATTGATGGCTTTCGTCGCAGCACTTGCCACTGTTGGGGTTGCTCAAACACCAACTGAGCCTACCGTCGTAATACTCATATCGGAGTGTGCAAATAGGTTCTGCACGATCAACGGATTGGTGTTTCTCCGGATCAGCTCGCTGGCAAGGTAGCTTCTCAGATCATGAAAGTGATAGTTCTCTTCTCTCGTTCCGCCTTTCTTGTTGATGCCGGCGTTTCGGAGTGCGGCGTACCATCTCTTGCGAAAGTCTTTCACTGGGAAAGGTAGCTGATCATCCTCGATCATCGCCTTCAGAACTTTCGTCGCGGTCGCGTTGATTGGAACAAGACGTGGCGGCCTTCCCTTTGAGCCGATCACAAGGACCTGTTCGTTCTCAAAGTCGATAAAATCCTCAGAGATGGCCATTAGTTGGCCCCGGCGTAACGGAAGGTTTACTGCCAAAATTATTAGCCTGTAAAGGAGCGTATCCTTCTCCAATTCTTTCCACAGATCTTCCTTTTGTTTTTCATTGAGCAACCGTCGCCGGGGTGGCGGCTCTGGCAGAGCCTTCACATATTGCATGGGGTTACGCTCCAGAATTCCCTCTTCACATGCGAGGCTGAAGATCTTAGAGAGCGTGGACATTATGCGATTGATCGACGCCGATGAGAGTGCACTTTCTTTCTTGCGCTTGTTCTGTCGAGTCTGTAGTTTGGTGCGGCAGTTTCCGACAGTCTTGAGGACTGATGCTGGACAAGGTTTGCTTCTTGAAGTGACCAAGTAAAAGCCTTATATAAAGTTCCTTAGCTCCTTTGTTTACGTTGTTCTGCTGAACATAGGGCCGATATTTCTCGTCGATGAACGAGGCCAGAGTGGTAGTGGTATCTGTGACGTTATAGCTATGATCAAAGGACGCTTTAATGATCTGCCGCTCGGCGAGTTCAGCCTCTTGTTTGGTCTTCGCTTCGGGAACACTCTGATGAATGACCTTCCCTTTTAGCCTCTTGTAGATCCACCATCGAGCCTTTGAGTAATCGGGATGGGAGGATGAAACTCTCTTTCCGTTGTATCGCTTATAGACAGACATATTTTTCCTGAACAGATTTGCGTTGGTCAATCGTCGAGGGACGTGACAACCCGCAGCCTCTCACGTAACCTTTCGCAAGTTCTATTCCGCCGATTGTTAGCCGCTTATTTGCTGGGAATGGGAGTGAAAAGGTGAAATTTGGAACGCTGACGCAACAGTTGGTTTTTCCTCGCACCGTGGTTGGTACGTCTGTTCACCAGAATGGCCCTAAATTGAGGTGGAGAAAGTTGGTTGCAAAATGGAGGCGCTTTTTCTGACGGGACGGGCTTCGTAAATGTGGCAAACAAGAGGTTTAGCAAGCCGCCCTCTCGTGGCCGTTTGGAAACCACGAAAAATGGGGCCTTCGAATTTCTTCGAAAGCCCCGTGTTTATTGGTCGGGACGACAAGATTTGAACTTGCGACCTCTAGCACCCCAACCAACCTGAGGGCGAATCATAAGTTCTCAAAAACGCTAAAAACGGCCTAGAAATAAGCGTTTACCGAGATTATTCGTGATTGGAATTTCGATAAATATACCCTGCGAGAAGAATTAAATAACACATTCTGATAGAAAGTGAACTCTAATTTTTGCTAGATCGGTGTTTCGTGACATTCCTGGGAACTAAATGCCACAAAAACCCACCGAACTCTGGTTGTTATGGATTATTAACAAACCATAGCAGTAGGCAATAGTCCTTAAACAAGAGCCGCCAGAAAGTGCATTCGCGTTTTTTTGAACTCCGCGGCCCAAGCCTTATAATCGCCTACCATTGCTCCATAAGTTTCCTGGCTTTCCCGTTCCGCCTTTCCATTTACGCCAAAGAATCGCTTATAACCGCCGACAACGGCGGCGCTCAATCCGATAATTCTCGTGAGGGCATGACGACGTGTGATCCTTCCATATCGTTCACCTGCGGAGCCGTCAGCGTACAAGGCTCGGGCTATTCAAGTACTGTCTCTGGAGGCAACTTGGCATAACCCGGTCCTTTGTGACAGCGGGCACAGCTACTGACATCCATTGGATTATTTCCTGTAAAAGCTCGTCTCCCGTTATGACATTGGAGGCAATTATTGCCGGGAGTAGTGCGGTGTTGAAGGATCGTTATATTGGTTACCTGGCGGGCGTTAGGTGCTCCGGCAACGACCGAGTGACACTCACCACAATTTACCGATCTGTGGTCGCCATGTGCGAAAATGGCTTTGAAATTGTATTGGGACTGTAGCGTCCGTCTATACGGAGCCAATTCGTGGCAGACGCTGCAGGAGCCGATTTTGCTTTCGGCCGTGTGGCAGGCGTAGCAGTTTGCGTGGGCCTGAAATCCGACCGGGATCGTTTGGCCGGCGCCCGATGGTCTATGACACGACGCGCATCCGTCCGTTGGCCGGCCTTCACCACGCGTATGTGCCGCGTGGTCAAACTTCATATTAAAGCCTTCGCGAAACCGGGTCGGAAATGCTCGCTGGGTAGGAGGAACCGACTTGAGATCATTGTGACAGATCGCACACATAGCCTGATCGTCTCGAGCGGTGAACTGGTTAAGATGGCAGCCGATGCAGGATTCGTGGCCAGCCAACTCTATCTCACGCGAACGGCCTTCTCGCTGATGACACGTATTGCAAGCAAATTTTTTGTGTTCGGGAATTTTATGCGAGAAAGCTCGGAACGTGTTTGAAGAATCTCGCTCCGCGATTAAAGGGGCGGTTTCAGCCGCCGTGATCGGCACTGGCGACTTCTGCGCCTGCTGAATGCAGCTCGCCGCGAAAACCGTAAGCGCGCAGAAAATAAGTAACCACTTTAGTGAACTTGTTAAACGTGCGCCGTTTTTCATCTTGCGTTTCAGGGATACCGGTGGCTCGGCGGAACGGGAAATCTTCCGATCGCAGACGTATGACAGTGTATACACTGAAATGCGGGCTTTTTGTCAGCGACGCTCTGTTCACGGTTGTCCAGCTCTTTCGCAAAATCATTAGCGTGTGGAGTATGACATGACATGCAGGCAACAAAGGGCACCTCCGCACCGACCAAGGTTTTAAGGTCCGCGTTCTGCGGGATCCGAATATGGCATGTCATGCAGTCTACGCTGGCATGATCTTCTTGCTGATGATCAAATTTCAACGAAAATCGTTTCACCACCACCGATTTTAAATACGGTGTCGTCAATTTATGACAGCCTGCGCAATCGGTACCAACCGGCTTTGTACCTTGAAAATGACACGTGAAACACGACGCATGGCTGTTCGGCTTGTCTTTAAAGTAGCCGGCGGTCGGTGGAAAATTCGGCCCCGTATCCGTCACTGCGTCACTCAAAGGCTTCATACCGGCCGGTATTAGAGCCGCAAACTTTGGCAGTTCGTTTCTTGTTTTATGGCAAATTGCACAATTGGTGAATTGTGGCGGGTCATCCAGCGTTCTTGCAAAACTTACCGGGACAAAATGAGCGACCGCAACCCCCGTTTTCTTATTGTTCGACGCGATGATGTCCTGATGCACGTTATGTGGGAAAAAGGTCGTGAACTGACGGGGGCGAGACTTTACGGGAAATGGGAGAACACCGCGGCCACCAGTGGCCCGCATCGACGCAACAACGTGACAACTTCCGCAAAATGCTCCGCCATTACTATAGATATCAGGCTTAGCCCCGCTCGAATGACACCCGTTACACGTGCGATGTTTTTCATAGGGAAAACTAATTACGTCAGGAAAAGGCTCTTGTTTGTCCCGTCGGGGTGATTTCCAATTCGCTGTCGGCAATATGTGACATGCACTACAGTCTTTGAATTTTCCTTGCTTATGAGCCGGTGTGCTGTGCGAAAAAAAACCGAACCGTTTTTGTGCCTTCGATTCCGTGAGGACGCAAACCGCGAAAATCGTGGCGATCAATCCGACAACCGGTAATCTAAAACGGTTTTTCATTTTTTTGTGCAGCTTCCGGCGCTACAAACGGGGAGATCTTTTATGATCACTTCACATTTTTTAACAGGTTTGTCCTTTTCCGGGATCTGAAGTCTCAGCGTTGCTACCTTATCGCTCCCGATCTCCACCTCGCAAGCCCAAATGTAACTTCTTTCACGTATCTCGATCGGCACTAGGTTTGTAATCAGGAACGTTTCGGTGGCTTTTCCACCAGTTTCCCCTTCTTTCAAAGGAATATCGATAAAAACTACCTTCGACTTAACGCTTTCTGTCATTGCCGACTGAATAGGCTCAATTCCGCCCAACAAGGTATCGATCAGCGACTTTCGCTGCTCATAGAAACCGTCCCGGAGCTTTGCATCTAGATTGGTTGTCAGCCATTTTTGAGCAATCGAGGGCTTGTTTCCATACTGGATCAGACCTTTCTGATAGGCAGCCTTAAATTCAGGTACTTTCGGTATGTCTTCCGTCTTGATCTCGCGGCAATATGCCGATTCGCAGTTTCCGGCCTTCAGCCACGCAATATATTCCGAACTCACCTGCATTTGGCAATAAAAACAATCGCGAGAGAGAACGTCCGACGCCTTGAGCTTCTCGATCAACGTCTTATTTGTTTCGAGACCGCCCCGCAATAGATAAAACCTCTTTCTCTCGATCTTTTCCTGTTTTGTTCCAATCTTTGGACTGCCGGTAACTTCCAGTGAGCCGGTCGCAGTACCAACTTGGCTATATGACGGCGGACAACCAACCACGAAAAGTAATACTGCAAAAAATTTAAGTCGAAAAGGAATTTTCATACTCAACGTGGGTTCTTCATTTTAGATAGTTAACATTTGCTATTACAGTTATAAACACCATTTGCGAATATAAAGCCGACCATCAGACCGACCCGGCGAATGTAAAAATTGCCTTTTCAAACTACTTGATTGTAATACCGATCGATTCCAAAAACCTGTTTGGCCGTTCACCGCCGATCAACGCAAGGACGTAGTCGTTGGGGATCGTTTCGACCTCTCTCTTTGTGCCGACGTCTTCCAACACAAGTTCATTTTCGCGCATTTCCTTTATACCGACGCCAAACCGAAGATCGATCAAACCTTCATCCGCACACTTATAGAGCTCGAATTTATTGCCAAATTTCACCGTCGGCGCCAAATAATCGCGGACAAGCAATGTCACTCGGTTCATCTTTTCCGGCGACCGCGGCTCTATCGTCGTACCTTGGCGTATAGAGACAAGATCGACAGCGGCTTCGACTGCGACATTTCCGCCGCCAACAATGACTATCCGGAACCCCCCAAAATCGTCTGGATTTGACAGGCCGTACAATACCTTTTGTTTGTCGTGCCCCTCGATTCTGACCTTCAGGCCTTCATTAGGCAGCATAAGCTTGTTAGGCGAACCTCGAAGGCCGATGGCAATGACGACGCGTCGAGCGGTATAGATCTGCGTCGTCTTCTGGGAGTCGCGCTCGGTTGTTATAACAAAATAGTCGCCGTCATCCGCATGGGTTACCGCTTTACAACTCTCATATTCGTTGATCGTTATTCCTTTTTCAGCCAAATTACCCAGCCATATGTCGAGAATGTTTTCACGTTGATCCCCGGCGATCTTAGTTTCCAGGTGATCCGCAATGTCAGCCCGAAAGCCGGACATAATATTATCCCGGTCGGAAAGGAAATGCGTTTGATAAACCTTCAACCAGTCCCCGTTGGCTTTCGAGCGGAGAAAATCCGCAATCCGCTTTTTCAACTCCGTTTCAATTTTCTCGGTGAGAAGTGGCGAAAGATCCGGCTGCAAAGATCTGGGAATTTTTGCGATCAATTCCGTGTGGATTCGGGATATTTGGTTATGGATGACCCCTTCTAGATCGCGGTCGAGAGCGTCAAATATCGTGGAGTCGGCGTCCGCCGAATCACGCGAGTCGGCTTTTGCGGTCGCAAGCCCGAGGCCGACTGTCGGAATGCCGCCGAACCAGTCCTTAGTATCAGGCTTGAAAAAGATGTATTTCCCCTTTGGATATTGATCGACCGTGGACAGGACCTTGTCCTGCTCGATCGCAAGATAACGCAAATTGGCATCGGCCGCCGAAGCAGCAGCGGATGCTCCGCCCGGCCCAATTCCGATTATTGCTACGTCGTAAGCCGCTTTGGGCTCGTGCGGAGCCTGCATCAATTCGGCAGCTATGTGGGCAATAACGTCGGCACCTTCTTTGACCGCATTCTTTATAAGCGGAACTCCCGAAACGTCGCCGATAATAAAACAGCCGGGTACATTTGTCTGAAGCGTTGATCCGTCACGCGTCGGCATGGGAAGTGTTCGCACATCCTTTGTTGTGTTGATGACGATACAAGCCTTTGGATTTACCGGGCATTCCGCCTGACACGCAGTATCCTCCATACAAAGATCGGGGGCGACAGCGGCGGCAACGCCATCGACGATTGCGAGCACATCGTGCGGGCAAGCGTCGACACAGGCCTGACAGCCGATGCACCGTACCGGGAATATCACCGGATGCGGATAGGCTGGCCCGCGGTACTTGTCCAGCCCAAGTTCCACGAGTTCGGACCTGGCAAGCCTTCGGACATGCATCTGAGGATTTGCTTGTTCGTCCCGAGCCTTTAAGAAACCGAACGAGCGTGTGAAATCATTAAAGATCACAAGAAACCCGATCCCAAAACCAACAAACAAAATACTTGTCCAGCCTACCCACGTCAGCCCCCCGTAAACGACAACGTCAGCCGGGACAAGCATCTGGTTCAGCCAAATTAGCAAGCCGATCAATGCGAGACAAATTATGAAATGAACGGTTTTCATTGATCGCTTAGTTGTTTGATCTGTCCTGTAACGGCCTCTTTCCTTCTTTGGAGCGCATCCTCTGAAAGAAACTCGTTCCACCTTCCGGCGCTATATGGATGCTGCGTATGACACGAGATGCAATTTGCCGGACCCGAGCCGAAGCGCATATCACGGCCCGCGGCATCAACCGGGGTTGTATGACAAGCCGCACACGTCTGCCTCGGTGTCACGCGATCAACAGGATCCTGGCTCTTGTGGCAACTTGAACAAGAGACAAAGCCGCGTTTGTCCGGCGTTACTCCCTGGGGTGCTTTCAAGCGGCCCAAATGAACTGTGTGAAAATGCCGGCTAAGCCTCGCCTGGTCATTGTTGTCGCCTGTCGCTGAACTGCTGATCTCGGGAATAGCATCCGCAACCTCGACGTAAACGCCCTTCCATTTCCAAACGCCATCCACGACCGGATAACCGTAAGAACCCCCGTGAGCCGTACGCACACTTTTTTGGTTATAGAGCTTTAAATTGTTGTCGTTATGACAGGTTGCACAACTTTGGATCGCCGATGCCGCCAATTGGACATCCGCTCCCTGATGTTCACGATGACAAACGGTGCAGGTTACGCCCGCTTCCTCATGAGCCTTTGTATTGGATATGTGAAATTCCTCGGCCTGATGACACTTATTACATGAGTTTTCGATCGGCTCGTTTAGTGTGTGACAGGTCGTGCACGAGGTGCCGCTGGACGCAACCGCGATCGTGCTGCCCTCAACCTTCGACGCATGAAGATTTGAAAGGGGTTTCAGGGCGTAAACTCCCGGAAACCGTATGTAGGCGAAAGCTCCAATCGCTCCGATCAGCAAAAAAGCCCAAATGAATAACCCGAAACGCCAGGGTCGCTGTAGATCGTGCGTCGGCTTCCAGTTGAACCTCGCTTTTCCCGGCCTCGGCTTTTCCGCAGGCCGAAGGCGGGTTCCAGAATCGTCCTTATCATCACGCGTCCGTTTTTTCCAGAAAACCGACAAGACGTTTGGTGGTTTCGAAGCACGACCGCCCGCTGGCGACATCGCGTCGCGTCGGAAATCGGCAGGTTTTTCCGCGATCCGACGCGTAACCGGACGCTCTACCGTCAACGAGATCGTGCTTCCTCCGCTTGTCGCAAGGATCTTAAACGGCCCGATCTGGATCGTATCACCGTCAGCTAAAACATCGCCCTTTTTTGCCTCGAGCCGCCTGCCGTTCACGGTCAGGATATTTGACGATGAGAGGTTTATCAGAAAATATTTCGAATTGCGATAAATGATAGTCGCGTGAATCCTGGAAACGGATTTGTGGTCCAAAACTATCTCGCACTCCGCCAATCGGCCGATGAG
>JABFSB010000572.1 GCA_013140875.1 Acidobacteriota bacterium | reverse complement strand
ACCGTAAAGTTAAATCTGATTTTCTCGACCGATCTCGCTTATGAAAACGATGATCCTTGCCGCCGGGTTCGGCACGCGGCTTTTTCCACTCACTATCGATAGGACAAAACCCGCGATTCCTTTTTTGGGAAAGCCGCTGGTCGGTTATGTGGCTGAATATCTGGCGAATTTCGGGTTGACGGAGTTTGTCGTCAACCTGCACCACCAGCCGGATTCGGTGATCAAGGCCCTGGGCGACGGTTCGCGGTTCGGCGTGCGGATCGATTACACCCACGAAGTACCGGAAATCCTTGGGACCGCAGGTGCGTTGGATAATGCCCGAGAGTTTTTGGAAGACGACACATTTCTGATCGTCAACGGCAAAATAATAACGGATATCGACATCGCGGCCGCGATCGAAACCCATAAAAAATCCGGTGCGATCGCGACAATGGTGCTTAAGGAAAATCATAAGCGCGAAAGATTTACGATCGTCGATTTCGAGGACGGCTTTGTCACCGGATTCGGCGATTATGCCCGCCCGTTGACCGAAGAAGAGATCCGCGACACGGAACACGATCTTTTTGTGCCGTGCATGTTTACCGGAATTCATATAATGGAGCCGCGCGTTTTCGATTATATTCCGCATGGAGTTTATTCCGACATCGTGCCCACCTTTTACAACCCGGCAATCGCGAAAGGTGAAAAGATCGCGGCCCATGTGACGGACGGCAACTGGTTCGAGCTTTCGACGATCCCACGTTATCTGGATATATCTTTAGCGATGATGAAGGACGCCGACGTTTTCGCCGGTGCAAATTGTCACGTCTCGCCCGGCGCGTCCATTCGCGATTCCATTATGTGGGACGATGTTTCGGTCGGTGACGATGTAAGTTTGTACCGCACGATAATCGCCGACGACGTGACGATCGAACCCGGCGAACATTTCGAAAATGCAGCCATCGTCCGGGCCGATATGGTCCGAAACTGCGCCGAGATTCCGGAGAAAGCGTTGAAAGGATATATCCAGGGTGAGAATTATATCGTGCCGTTGAATTAAGCCATCAACGGTTTGAAGGAATTGTTTTCCTGATTAAGATAACGACCGGATAACTCCTCTTTTTCCTCTTATTCTTCCTATTCCGTGGTTTAAGATTTTTACCACAGAATAAGAAGAACAAGAGGAAAAAGAGAAAAAGATGAAGAAAGAAAAGTAACCTCGCCGTGTTTTGAAATCGAATAGAATGTCGGATTTTCTCTCAAGACTGGAAAAATATCTCGAAAGGCGTTCGGAATCTGCGGCCATCGAGCAGCTTACGCCTGACGCATCGACGCGTGAATATTTCCGTGTCGGATGGAACGGCGCGTCGGCGATCGCGTGCGTGTATCCCGAAGGATTCATCGAAGCCGAGCAAAGTTACCTGGATGTGACAAAGCTCTTCGCGTCCGCCGGCTTACCCGTGGCCAAGGTTCTCGATTTTGACGAACGGCTCGGAGTGATCGTGATCGAAGACTTCGGCGACCGCATTCTTCGCGACGAAATGCAAGAAGCTTCAGCCGGGAAACGCGAAGAGTTGATCGTAAAAGCCATCGATCTGATCCCGCAAATCCAGTCTGCGACCGGATTGGCTTTTGAGAGCGGTTCTATTGCCTCGAAACTAAAATTCAATTCCGAAAAACTCTTGTGGGAACTGAACTTTTTCAAAGAGCATTACTTCACCACGTTCAAAAGACAACCGCTGCTGCCGCCTGATCTCGACGCTGCGTTGACCACGGAATTTAAAGATCTCTGCGCCGAGCTTGAAAGCAAGGCAACGGTCCTTTGCCACCGCGACTTTCACGCCGCAAACCTGATGCTGGACGGCGAAGGCAGCCTTAAAATCATCGATCACCAGGACGCAAGGATAGGTTCGGTCGCATACGATCTTGTTTCATTTCTATTAGACCGCGTAACCGAACCCCCGACCGCCGAATGGCTAGCCGAAAAACGGCGACACTTTATCAAAGAGCGCATAAAACTCGGTCTGGACCCGCTGGATGAACAAGCCTTCGCCGAAGAATTTCGCCTCCAAACCATCCAACGTTGCTTAAAGGCCGTCGGAACGTTCTCGTTTCAGTCGGTCAAGCGCGGCAAGACTTATTTTATCCCGTTCATCAATCCGATGTTCCAAATAGTCTTGAGAGCGGTCGAGAATCTTGAGAGGTTTCCGGCGCTCCGGAAAACTATTGTAAATGAACTGTGAGGAATGCAATTCATGTCGAACTTGGTAAAGGAGTATCTTGAGTTCAGCGAGCTCGATTTCCTCGGACCTTTTTGTAACCTTTGGATCGGATTCAACTCTTGGTATCAGGATTTACATCCTAATCAAGGAGATCAAGAAGGTTGTTTGAGTATGTCGAGTGAATTTCGTCAGGTTTTAGATGAGCAGTTAGGCGAGTTAGAACATATTGATCAGTTTTTTGCCAAAGAAATAGATTCGCTATCTTTTTGTCAGTATGGTGACTACACTACTCAAACAGATGTTTCTGGCATCAAATTCAAACTCAGATGTGAGAATCGAAATCTCGTAACCGAGTTCCTTCAAGCCGCTAGCAAACACCCTCGCATGCAAGGACATACACAAGGTTTAAGATTTTTCGAACCGATTGGGAAGCCCGACCCTCTCTTCCAAAGCCTTTACCAGAAATACCGGCAATGGGAAGCAAGTTCTGAAGGTATTGTTTATTCTTCCGATGCAGCAAGAATAAGTACCAACCTTGCCAAGATAGGTGTTGAGCACTACGGTCATATGCTTTTCCACAACTTCAAGTCGCCTGTAGACAATAGCCTTTACTCCCTGGATGACGTATATGGTTCCGATCGAGGACGCTTGCTCACCGCTATTGGAATTTCAAAAAGAAAAGACGTCGTTAAACGATTTGGCACGAGTTCATTAGAATTAGACGCGTGGGACCTCCGAGAAAAAGCGCCAGATATCACATCCCTGTACTTGTATGTTCTTTATAAATTTCGTTGTGAGCATTTTCACGGAAATCTCGACCCTCGAGTCCGTGATAACCAGAATCTTGCGAAGACGGCTTTCCTCAGCCTACGCGGTCTTATGGACACGATACTTAATTGACTGAACCGTCTGACGGGTTCACTAGCTGCAATTTCTTTGGGCTAGAAAATCTGGCTTTGCACTTTTATATAGTTATAAATTTTAACTCAGTGGGAGCTGTCCAGAGCATCATAATTTCGTTTGTAGCCATCGAAGGAACTGTTTAAAGACGCAGCCACGCCAAATCTGGCATTTCTTAGCTTTGAGAACCGCGCGCTGAAAGATAATCCAACTCATGCGGAAAATAGCAGGATTTCTTGGAGAAATGATAAATTTAGTAGATTATGCGTGAAATATTTGAGGTAGCCGGAGCAATTCTTCTATCAATTGGTGGAGCTGGAACGGTCATCTTCGGGCTCTCGTCATTTCTGGGAAAAATGTGGGCGTCTCGTATTCTTGAAGAAGAGAAAGCACTTTATTCCGAGCAACTTGAAAAGCTCAAGCACGGTTTAAATCTTCAAGCTCACTCAGTCAATCAAATATTCGATGCAGAGTTTGGAATTTATCAGGACCTTTGGCGTCACGCAAATGACATCCGCTCGGTAGCAATCAACCTTCGGTCGGGCCTGCGAAAGAGTTCGTTAAGCGAAGACGAGGCCAAATCTCGGCACGGTGCTTTTAAGGACCAGCTTTGGCAATTTGAACACTACGTTGAA
>JABFSB010000116.1 GCA_013140875.1 Acidobacteriota bacterium | reverse complement strand
TTCCGTTCGCGGCACGCTTGCTTGACCATGTGGTCAGTCCCGGCTTTGCGTTGCAGTAATCAAGCCACTGCATAAATTCCGAAACGCCGAGGCTGCGGAGGTTTGCCGCAAGATATGGTTGAGCGCCGGTTAATCTGCACAGCTTGAGAAATTCGTCGGTGCCGAACCAGTTCGGCTCGTACTTCTGCGGACCTGAGTCCAACTGCTTGTAGCTTTCGGGCGCTTTGTACCCCGTGTCGGCCCAAAAATTCACACGGGTCGGACGTTTCTCCCTCGGCCCGACGCCGTCGCGCCAGTCATACTGATCGGCAAAACATCCGCCGGGATAGCGGATTACTCCAGGCTTTAATTTCGCGAGAGCATCGACCAAAGACTTTCGGATGCCGCCGATATTCGGGATCTTCGATTTCTCGCCGACCCAAATTCCGTCATAGACGACGCCGCCGAGGTGCTCGACAAAATGACTATAGAGGTTCGAATTCACCGTGCCGATCGGTTCGTTGATCAAAACGTCGATCCGCGAATCGGCTGCCTGCGAATAGACGGCTCGCGACGCGATAAGCGCCGCCGGACCCGCGAGAGCCGCGCTTTTAAGAAACTCGCGTCTTCGAATTTTCATCAATAAATATCCTCCAAATTCCGTCGAATTCTTCTTCAGAAAACCGCTTAACTAGCTTTTTGAAAAGCTACCTGCTATATTGCACGAAGACAAAAACAATCAGATTGAAATCAAACTGTAGACAAGGAATACTAGTGTTTACGGAACCGTTAGTTGTACTGAATTTCTATATCATTCGGCGAGAATTTACAAGTGAAAAAATTGAGATTCAGGCGGAATGAGCGGTCGCTGGAATTTAATCGAAGAATGGTTCGGCTTAGTATCCCGACCCCAAAACCCAGTAAATAAAGCGTTTAGAAAATTAGGCGACTCGATGATGATGAAGACCCATGCCGCATTTTTCCTTCTTATCGCAATGGTGGGCGGTGTCTTTTGCCAATCGTCCGATCGCATCGACCTCTCTGGAGAATGGCGGTTCGCGATGGACCGGTCGAATCTTGGTTTTGATAAGAATTGGTTTAACCAATCGCTTCCAGATCGGATAGCGCTTCCCGGAATTCTCCAGTCACAGGGTTACGGTGATGAGATCAGCACCAAGACGCCGTGGGTCCTCTCACTTTACGACCGGAACTGGTTCGACCGCGAGGATTACAAAGCTTACACAAAACCGGGAAATGTAAAAGTTCCGTTCCTTTCACAGCCTCCGCGGCATTATGTCGGAGCGGCGTGGTATCAACGCGACATTCGCGTACCTGAAGACTGGCGCGGCAAACGTCTTGTCCTCGTCCTAGAACGGCCGCGATGGCAAACGACGGTGTGGTATGACGACAAGCGGGTCGGCTCGCGGCGAAGCCTCGTCGCACCTCACGACTACGATCTTGGTCCCACAACGGTCGGCGGGCATACGATCACCATCCGCGTAGACAATTCAATGATCCTTCCTTATCGGCCCGACGCACATGGTGTTTCGGACTCGCTCGGAATGAGTTGGAACGGCATCGCGGGAAAGATCGAACTAAAAGCAACAAGCAAGGTCTGGATCGATGACGCTCAGATCACCACAGGCGGAAACCCGATCGGTAAGGAGGATGCCCCGTTAACCGCGAAAATTAAGGTTAAAATCGGAAACGCCACGAGTGTTGCCGGCGGCGGCACGCTAATCGCAAACGGATTTAGTTTCCCCGTTAAGTGGGACGTAGGCGGCGCCGAGACGGAAATCGATGTCCCGTTCCCGAATGCAAGACCGTGGGACGAATTCAATCCTGAACTTCAAACACTGAAACTTGAACTAAAAGGCGAAAATGCCGACGACCGCAGGGAGATCACTTTCGGCTTCCGCGAGATAAAAGCCGTCGGCAAAGAATTCCATCTCAACGGCCGCCGCATTTATTTCCGAGGCACTCATCACGGCGGAGACTTCCCTCTCACGGGCTATCCTCCGACCGACGTCGCATACTGGAAAAAGATATTTCAGATCAACAAAGACTGGGGCATCAATCACATCCGTTTCCACTCATTCTGCCCGCCCGAGGCTGCGTTCGAGGCGGCGGACGAACTCGGCATTTATCTCCAGCCGGAGCCCGGAATGTGGAACGAAATTAGCCCGGGAACGCCGATGGAGCAGATGCTGTACGAAGAGACCGAAGCGATGATCCGGGCCTATGGCAATCATCCGTCGTTCCTTTTATTTAGCCCGAGCAACGAACCAAAGGGACGCTGGAAAGAAGCGTTCGACAAATGGATCGCCCACTATCGCATCGCCGACCCGCGCCGCCTCTACACAAACGGTACCGGTCACACCGAACGCGAGGTTCCCGGCCTCGCAATAGGTACCGACTATCTGGCAATGCAGCGGATCGGGCCGAAAATGCTGCGAGGCAACACGGCATGGTTCGGGCAGGATTACGGCAGATCGCTGGATAACGTGAACGTACCCTTTGTCTCGCACGAACTAGGCCAGTGGGTCGCCTATCCCGATTACGACGTGATCAAGAAATTCACCGGCTACATGCGTCCGGGCAATTTCGAAATCTTCCGAGACTCGCTCGCCGCAAAAGGCATGCTCGCAAGGAACAAAGACTTCGCTTATGCGTCGGGAAAGTTTCAACTGGCCTGCTATAAAGAAGAGATCGAAGCCAATCTCAGAACTCCTGGGCTTGATGGTTTTCAGCTTCTTGACTTGCACGATTATCTTGGCCAGGGCACAGCGTTGGTCGGATTACTCGATGCTTTTTGGGAAGAGAAAGGTTACGTCACCGCAAAAGAATTTCGACGCTTCAATAACACGACCGTCCCGCTCGCCCGGATAGAAAAACGCGTGCTGCTAAACACCGAAAAGCTTGAGGCACGAATCGAGATCGCCCATTTCGGCGTATCTTCAATAGCTAACGCGAAACCATTCTGGAAACTCGTCGACGTGAAGGGTTCGGTCGTTGCGGCCGGCGACCTTCCGACGCTGGACGTTCCGATCGGTAAGAACATCAAACTTGGCAAAATAAGTGTTCCTCTTGATCGGATTGTCGACGCTGCGTCACTAAAACTGGTTGTCGGACTAAACGGAACCAGCATCGAAAACGACTGGAATATCTGGGTTTTCCCGGATCGCGAAAGCTCTGCGGCCGCAAAGGACATCGTCATCACTCACTCCTGGGACGAGGCGGCAGCCAAACTTGGTCTGGGAATGAAGGTGCTTTACATGCCGCGAAAGGCTCAGCTCGACTGGACGGGCCCGCCGCTCGATTGGGTTCCCGTGTTTTGGAACCGACTAATGAATCCGGCGTGGGGCCGCATGCTCGGCCTTTGGATAGACAGCAAACATCCGGCGCTTGCCGAGTTTCCGACCGAGACGCATTTCGACTGGCAATGGACCGAACTTGTGCGCGGCACTCGGGCAATCAATCTCGATACATTGCCAAAACAGCTACAACCCATCGTCCAGCCAATCGACGACTGGAACCGAAACTACAAGCTTGGGCTGATATTCGAAGCCCGAGTCGGTCGCGGCAAACTTCTTGTCAGTTCTATCAACCTTGAAAACTCAATCGAGTGGCGACTTTCCGCCCGCCAACTAAGGCGATCTTTGCTGAATTACATGGCCAGCTCCAAGTTTGATCCAAAGACGGATGTCACGCCCGACGAATTTCAGAGCATTCTATTCGACACGCGAATAATGAAACGCCTCGG
>JABFSB010000498.1 GCA_013140875.1 Acidobacteriota bacterium | reverse complement strand
ATAATGACCTTACCACGGGACTTAAAATCATAAACGATCGATCCCGAAACTTTGACCCCTCGTCCACGAGCAAAGGCGGGTGCGAACTTCGACAGCATCGCTGCCGACTCGGCTGCTTTCCGCAAATGCGAGCTGCCGGAAATAGCGCGAGCGGAAACGATCGTCCCGCTAAGATCGGTCCGAACTTCGACTACCACTTTACCTAAGGCTCTCTTTGCCCTTGCAGCGGTCGGATAGACGGGCTCTGCGATGGCGACTGCCCGGCCGATGAACGTACTTTCTTCTTCATCTCCTGCGGCACGGACTTCACGACTATCGATCTCAAAAGTGTTCTCACTGCCGCTTGCGCCGTCTATCTGGAAACCTCCGGCACGCCTATTTGAAACCAGGCCAGGAGAAAGTCTCAACAAGCTCGAAAAGCTTGTTCCACTCGGCAGCGCCTGGACTTGTCGGCTCGAGATCGTCGAACTGACAGTCGATGAGCTGACATCTACGGTAACACTCTCGGCTGCAACATTGACCGTAGCCATAACGCTACCACCACCGCCTCCGCCTCCCGTGCCATTGCCATCGCCCGATCCGCTTCCCGAACCCGAACCGCTTCCCATTCCCGTTCCACGGCCGCTGCCAGTACCGGACCCCATTCCGGTTCCGGGGCCGTTAGAAAGAGAGCCGACCTTAGCATTCGGATCGCCCAATTGAGGAGATCTTCTTTTGGCGCGATATGGTCCTCGAGTTGAGGGCGTGGGCAGAGTCAGCGAGGGATCAGAGAGTTTTGCGACTTTAGGATCGGGTGCCTGATCAGCCAGATCCCCTTGATTTACTTGGTCAGTGTCTCCGCCTCCCGCGGTGTTAATATTTACGCCTTCCGGAATGGTTACCGGAACTTCGACCTTTGTCGGAGTGCCGTTTGAATTAATGACCTTCTCCTCGACCGCAACGAAAGACGTGAACGACGTAAGAATGCGGTATTCGAGGCCGAGGCCTTCGATCTGTTTGTTGGCGGCTTCTGCATTGGGACCGCCTTTCAGCGCGTCCATCGAGAGTTCGTCTACACGACGACGAGCCCAGAGCGTTGCCAAAACATCGTTTGCCGATTCAGTTTCAGGAAGCTCGACTTTGATGGTTCGTTCATAAGGCTGACCGGCGACATTGCCTTTAAGCTTAATGGTTCCGCTAGCGCCTTTTGTGTAGCGGGCATTGACGATTACCGGTTTGGCTGAGAAAAGATCGCCGATCTTGTTTGGATAAACGTCCGCAACGGGCAGACCGTTCCAGTCGATGGAAATATCGGTGAGCATCGGTGTCCGGACGCGTTCGTAAAATCGCTTTGCGGTCTTTGAGCCGTCGTCCTCGAGTGTCACGATTTCGACCTCACCATTTCCCGCCTCAGCCATTTTGTCGAGCAAGGACCGGTTGACCGAATCTCCGATACCGAATGAGAATACACGGGCTTTTGGATGTTTTTGAATTGCCGAAATGATCTCGTCGTCGTTGCCGACGAAGGCATCGGTCATGAAGCAAACGATCCGAAGATGTTCCTGCGAATCAGACGGTTCGAGAGCGGCTCGGATCGCCTTCATCATTTCGGTTCCGCCGCCGCCTTCCCGGCCGTCGAGAAACGCCTGTGCCCGTTCCAGGTTTGCCTGCGTCGCGGGAACTGGCTTTTCGAAAAGAACGTCTGTATCGCCAGCGAACGTGATCAGGTTAAAAGTGTCTTCGGGGTAAAGGCCGTCGAGCGAAAGCTTCATAGCTTCCTTTGCCTTTTCAATGGGAAATCCGTCCATCGAACCAGACGTGTCGAGAACGAAAACGATCTCTTTTGGCGTCCTATCCTCAGGCGCTACGGCGTCAGGCGGCTGAAGGACGAGAGAGAAAAATCCGCCGCGGGCATCGCGATGGGCGAGTACGCCGTCCTGTAGGCGTTTACCGGTCACATCGTAGCGGAGAATGAAGTCTTTGTTCGGGATAACCCTTTCCCCACGCAGCGTAACCTTTGCTTTGCTGGACGCCAGGTTAAGTTGGTCGATACGGTGCGACGTTGAACGAACCGCTTCGATAGGCACGCCTGCGTTCAGGTTTACTTCAACAGAAACGTCGTGGCCTGCTCTGGTCCTTGCGATAACCGGCGGCCTGATCCTTGCAGCATCTTTGACGGAGGCGGGAATATACCGCGGGCCGACGGTCATAGGGAAAACGAATTCGTAGGCTCCGTCCTCGTATTTCAGCGTTTCCACATAGCTGATCTCGATCACGACTTTTTCGCCGGGCATTATGTTGGCGACTGCCTGAGTGAAAATGTTCGGACGCTCCTGATCTAGCAGGCTTGCAGCCTGGCCGGCCGCTTTTGCGGCTTCGTAAGTGGCGCGGGCTTCCTCGCGTTTCATTATTTTTCCGCGCACCGTTCGCGAGCCGATCGTCATTGTCATGTCGTCGACCGCACCGTTCTGCGAGAGCGGAAAAGTGTAGACGGCCTCGATCGGCTCGGCGAAGGAGTTTTCGAATTCCTGTTTTACGTTTACGCGAACGAGAAAGCCGCTGATATCGGCCCGAACGGCCGTATTTTTCAACGGACAGGCACCCAAATCACTCCCTTTTTTCGTGACGGCATAAAGCGTCCCCTGGGTCGTCTCTTGGGCAAATGTGCTGATCGTGAGCAAAGCTATCGCCAGCAAAAACAGTGCTTTTCGCATAAAGTAAATCTCCGGTTGTCGTGACTTGAGTTTGGATAAAACTCTGTAGGTTTTCAGCTTAGACACCACAAGTCGCTAAAAGGTTCCCTGACCCGAAAATTTTTTGTGTCCGTAAGTGTCGCTTCTTTATGAGAACGCGGGATGCCGGTGAAAGTTGCAGTAATTCTTTTTGCTAAGTGCTAAGAATTGGGAAATGTTCAATGTATCGACTAAGCCCTTGCTAACGCGCGGGCTTCTGCATGGAAGGCGGCGAGTTCAGCGCCGCGGCGCGGAGTTCGGTGCGTTTGGGGAAATGCATGGCTATGCAGATGATGCCGAGGGCGATCCAGAGGAAGAAGTACGGGTAGTCGAAGGCGAAGGCGAGGGCGAGGCCGAAGAGGGAGCTGGCTTCGCAGAGGGCGAGGGCGATGATGAGGCCGGTTTGGACGTGGGTCGGGTTTTGTTCGGCGACGGCACGTTCGTTGAGGCGACGGCGGAAGGCAAACGAAAACCCGACTGCGGTCACCGCCGCGACCGCGAAGCCGAGGATCAATGCAGAAGTGTCGCCGGATTTTGCTGAACCATCGCCAAGAAGCGGCTGGGAAAAATCGAACTGAAAAAGCTTTGGCCGGGTGATAAAGACGATCACGACGAACATGACCTGCGACATCAGAAAAGACGCCCAGATTACGAAGAGGGTTTTGTATTGCGCTTCGATACGCGGCTCTGAGCTATTCATATTGCGACACGGCGATCCGATACAAGACGGACCACTGAAAAAGAGGAAGAAGACGAACAAAGAAGGCACGGAAAGTCACACTACTTCGCTTTGCTAATCACACCTCCATTGATTGTTAATGCGTTTAGCAAACGCGCCGTCTACTCCCGCCGTGCCCTGGCTGCAAAGACCGGTCGGGGCTTTTTTGCAGTCTTTGCAATATACGATCGCACCGTCTTTTACCCGCGAACCGGTTTCGACCGCGGCGGCAAGGGCGTTGATGTCCTTAAATGTGGTATTCGGATCGTGCTGCAGCAGCCCGGAATTGATCTCGACGTCATAGCCGAAAAGGTTTGGCTGGCGGTTGATGCGGTCCTTTCCCTGGCCTTCGGGCATGCGGCCGGTGCGAAACATTACGGTGCCGCCGTTAAAGCCGGGAGAGTTTACTATATTGCCGCCGCCCACCCGGTCGGTGCAGTTTCCGGGATAAATATCGGGCTGATGACAAAATTTGTCGCCGACCGAATTGATCACGACCTGCGGGGCCATCTTGAGCGTGTTGCCATAATAAAAATTTCCCATCGAGCTAAAGTTCATGCGCCCGTTCAACTCGATCGGGTCGTTGAAAACACTGCCGATAATGTTGAGCGTTTGGCTGGATACGGCCAGGGAGGGTTCGGTGTATATGCTCTTCTGGCCCCGTTCGGACGACGAGGAGATCATTGTGACGGTCTGGACCGAATCGATATGCAGAAAAGTTCCGCCGATACCGCCCGGGCTGTAATCGACGCCGCCGCCGAAAGAGTTCTCTATAAGGATCAAAGTGCCGTGCTTAATTCGAATGCCGATGCCGGGCGGCCGCGCCGCCAGATAATGGAACACCGAATTGGCGATCGTCCAATCGGTATTGAATGAGTCGATCGAAATACCGGTGCCGTTATTTATAAAAATGCCGTGATCGACCCGGATGAAGTCGAATTGCCACGAGTTGCACAATTGCTCGGCCGGATTGCATTTGCCTTCGTTTGCATTACGAGCGATTATTCCGGCATCGAAATTTTGGAACACGATGTTTTCGAATTTGAAGAACTGGCTGGTGTTCGCGGTATTGGCTTTTGTCTTTGGATCCACTTGCCATTTGCCGAGTGCTTCGATGCCATAGGTTCCACTGTCGTCGCGTCGCCCTTCGCCGTAGAGAGCGACGTTGGCGAGAAGCTCTATGTTCCGGATCGTTACCGAATTCGTGCAGCCGCCGATGCGGAAGATAGTTTGTCTATTATTTCTAAGACGTATCCGGGCGGCGGCGGCGCGGTCGGGCATATTGTTTCCCGGATTTGAATAGTTGCTGCTGGCCCCCTGGATCGTTACGCCCGAAGGCACCGTGATCGCTTCGTAAGCAGGGTCGCGCGTGTTCCCGTCGGTCGTTCCAACTATGTAATCACCGTCTGGGAAAACAAGCGTTCCGCCCTGGCGGCTGGCCATGATCATCATAGCGTTGCGGATCGCCTTGGTGTAATCGGCCGGCTCGCTGTAAACGTATTTCGGTGTCGGGCCTTCGATACGGCGCATCGGGCGAAAATCCTTAATATTGTAAAATCCGATGTCGCGGCCCGACATGGTCGGCCAAAGGTACGATTCGCCGTTGCTCAGCTTGATCTCGTACAATTCCTCCGGCCCCTGAAAACACCATTTCTGGTCGGCTCCGTTGGGTGCGACGCGGTTGCCGGTAACCTGACTGTTGTCGCAAGCCGTGAGACCCGTCGCAGGCTTTTGCAGTCCTGTTCCCGGAAGAAAGACCTGAACATGATTAAGTTGATTTTGCTGCGGCAAAAAATACAATGGACACGCGCGAGCATTGTTGACCTCTACAGTCAGCGAATATCCGTTGAATTTATTCTGTGCTTGAATACCGATAATAAATATAAATATCAGGCCTAGAAGCCCGAAAAACGATCTGATCATGAAACTTCCCCTTTTTACTTTCTGCATTAATCGAGTTTAGCAGGATTGGGCAGTAAGCCCGCAACGGACAGCGCGGCGACATCCGTCTCTCTGCTATATTCGAAGAATGCCAGGCATCGAAAAACTATTGATTCGGTCGGCGGCCCGCGAAGAGATGGTCGAGATAACCGCAGATGTTCAAAATGCGGTTTCGGCAAGCCCCGTTCGCGAGGGCATTTGCGTCCTTTTCACTCAACACACCACTTGCGGACTAACGATAAACGAGAACGCCGATCCCGATGTTAAGAGCGATATGCTCGGATTTCTAAAACGCCTCATACCGCAATACGATCCGCATTTCGAACATTTCGAGCACAACTCGGACGCGCATATAAAATCATCGCTCGTCGGATCGAGCGTTACCCTGCCGTTCGAGGCCGGAAAGTTGACCCTGGGCCGATGGCAGGGAATCTATCTCTGTGAGTTTGATGGTCCGCGTGAAAGAAAGGTTTTGGTGAAAATATTATGACGGCAGGTTATTCGGCCACGCCGCTGGCGACAAAACTCGGAATTAAAGAAGGAATCCTGGTCGTTACGGTCGACGCACCGCCGCACTACGATGAGTTGCTCGATCCGCTTCCGGCGAATGTTATAATAACGGCCAAGCCGCGGCCTGATGCAGATATTCTTCACCTCTTCACAAACACTCGTGACGGGCTCTTTTCCGGGCTTGCAAAGTATCGTGAGTTGATAAAACAAAACGGGATGATCTGGGTCTCATGGTACAAAAAGGCCGCCAAACTGCCGACCGAGATCACTGAGTACACGATTCGCGAGGCCGCATTTCCGCTCGGGCTTGTGGATGTAAAAGTTTGCGCGGTCGACGAAAAATGGTCGGGGCTGAAATTGGTGATTCGTAAGGAGAATCGGAAATTGTAAATCGGCAACTGAAGAATTGTTAATTGGAAAAAAGGATGCCGTCCGCCAATTTACAATTTGCCAATGGACAATTAACAATTGGCGGAAATTTTGCAGTATAGTAGCGCTATGCCTACTGTTGATCCACGAATCGATGCCTACATCGAGAAATCCGCCGACTTTGCGAAGCCGATACTCAACCACCTCAGGTCTCTGGTTCACAAGGCTTGCCCTGACGTGAAGGAGACCATCAAATGGAGCATGCCCAGCTTCGAATACAAGGGAATGATGTGCGGCATCGCATCCTTTAAGGCCCATTGCACCTTCGGGTTCTGGAAGCAGTCGCTGCTCGAGTCGGACGCGTTTCCCCAGAGTAAAACAGCGATGGGAAGCTTCGGCCGGATTACGTCCTTGAAAGACCTTCCGACCAGCAAGGTGATCATCGGTATCATCCACCAGGCGATGGAGCTGAACGAAAAAGGGATAAACGTGCCCCGCACGAAGAACGGAAGCCGCGCCGGGAAAGAGGTTGCCGTTCCGGAAGCCCTCGCCGCGGCACTGAAAAAGGACAAGGCCGCCCGCGAAACGTTCGAAAAATTTCCGCCGAGCTGCCGACGAGAATATATCGAGTGGATCACCGAAGCAAAAACGGAGGCAACGCGCGATAAACGCCTCGCTACAACGATCGAATGGCTTTCGGAAGGCAAGCGGCGAAATTGGAAATATGAAAATTGCTGAAGGAGAAAAATTATGGTTGGAGTAAATCCCTACATTGCATTCAGAGGAAATTGCCGCGAGGCTGTCGAATTTTACAAAACGGCGCTCGGAGCGGAGGAGATCTTTGCACAAACCTACGGCGATTCGCCTATGGCCGAGATGGGCAAACCGGACGCGATCATGCACTGCACGATCAAGATCGGCGATTCAAGCGTGATGATGTGTGACGATTTTCACACCGAGAATTTTTCGACCGGCGGAAATATCTCGCTCGCGATCGGATTGAACGATGTCGAAAAAGCGAAGACGATGTTCGCCAATCTTTCCGACGGCGGCGATGTGACCATGCCGCTCGACAAAACGTTTTGGGCCGAGGCCTTCGGAATGCTGACCGATAAATTCGGTATCAACTGGATGATAAATTGCGACGCACCGCACGAAGCCGACAAAACAGCGACGGCGTAATAGCAGGGCAGAAACACGACTGGTAGGGAGTGTGCCCTTTTGCAGATTCGCGCCTTCAGCGCCTCATGCTCAGCCAAGCACACTCGCTACCGCTCGTGTTTCCGCCTATAATCCTTACTTATGGCAGATCCAATATTAGTAGCAAAACACGAGGCGGATGAATTTTTTCTGCTTACTCAAATGGCAAACCGCCATGGCGTGATCACGGGTGCAACCGGAACGGGAAAAACCGTGACTTTGCAAAAGCTGGCCGAAGGTTTCAGCACGCGGGGCGTGCCCGTCTTTATGGCCGACATTAAAGGCGATCTGACGGGCGTGACTCAGGTAGGTGGCGGTAATGCGAAGGTCGACGACCGCAATAAGCTGCTCGGCATTACGCCCGTTTTCGAAGGCTTTCCGGCGACCCTTTGGGATGTTTTCGGCAAACAGGGGCATCCGCTTCGCGCGACCGTTTCCGAAATGGGACCACTGCTCATTTCGCGGCTCTTGCAGCTTAACGACACGCAGGAAGGCGTGCTTTCGATCGCGTTCAAATACGCCGATGAAAATGGGCTGCTGCTGCTTGACCTCAAAGATCTGCAATCGCTTATGCAGTTCGTCGGATCGAACGCTGATCAACTGACACTGCAATACGGCAACGTCTCTACCGCGTCGGTCGGTGCAATTCAACGCGGCCTTTTGCAGATCGACGAACAAGGCGGCGACCAGTTTTTTGGCGAACCGGCCGTGAAGCTCGATGATTTTATGCAAAGCATCGGAGGAAAAGGAGTCTTAAATCTGCTCGCCGCCGATCAATTGATCAACGCGCCGAAGCTGTATTCGACGTTCCTGTTATGGCTTCTTTCCGAACTGTTCGAATCGCTGCCCGAGGCCGGCGATCTTGACAAGCCTAAGCTCGTCTTCTTTTTCGACGAAGCTCATCTGCTTTTCTCTGACGCTCCGACCGCACTGGTCGAAAAGGTCGAGCAGGTCGTGCGGCTGATCCGGTCAAAAGGCGTTGGCGTTTATTTTGTCACGCAGAATCCCGCGGACATTCCCGAGAAAGTGCTCGCCCAACTCGGCAATCGTGTGCAGCACGCGCTTCGCGCCTATACGCCGCAGGAGCAAAAAGGCGTCAAGGCCGCCGCCACATCATTTCGCGAAAATCCGAAAATCGATACCGAAAAGGTAATCACCGAGCTCGGCGTTGGTGAAGTGCTTATTTCGACACTCGATGAGAAAGGTGTTCCGACCATCGTTGATCGAGCCTTCGTCGTTCCGCCGGTCGGACACATCGGGCCGGTCACGCCGGAACAACGCGCGGCGTTGATCGCAAATTCCCTGGTCGCGGGAGTTTATGAAAATGCACTAGACCGTGAATCCGCCTTCGAAATTTTAAGTAAAAAGGCCGAAGAAAAAATGGCCGCCGACGCCGAAGCCGCGACGGCAAAAGAAGCGGAAAAAGAGGCTGCCAAGCAGGCTAAAGAAGAGCGTGCCGCGGCACGTGCTCCCGACTCGCTGGCCGAGTCGATCACAAAAAGCGTCGCCCGATCGGCCAGCAGCTCGATCGGCCGCCAGATCGGCAACACCATCGTCCGCGGCGTCCTGGGCAGCATCTTCGGCGGCGGGTCGAAAAAGAAAAGCAGTTGGTTCTGATGCAGAAGCCTGCACGTTAGTGAGGGCGTAACTTTCAACTATTTCATTACGCCCTTGCTCATGCGCGGGCTTCTGCAATTGTTCTATGCTTATAAAAGACGAAATAATTGAACGAATAAGGACGGGAGAAATAACCGTCCTTTTTCGTCGATGGTCGCGGCCCGGCGCCAAGGCGGGCGGGACGCAGCTGACACAGGGTGGCGTGATCGGTATCGATTCGGTTGCCGTCGTGGACGAAGCCGCGATCACGGATGAAGATGCCGCCGCTGCGGGTTATCCGTCCCGCGAGAACATGATCGAACATCTCAATTATCGCGAAGACCCGATCTATCGCATCGGCGTGCGATGGGTCGGCGAAGATCCACGCGTCGCGTTACGCGAAAGCAGCGATCTTTCCGATGCAGAACTTGCCGAGGTGATCACAAAGCTGGAGAAGATGGACCGCACGTCCAAACGCGGCGCGTGGACAAAATCTTATCTGGAAGTGATCGAGTCGATGCCCGCGACCTATTCCGGCCTGCTGGCAAATTACCTGGGCGTTGCCCAAGCCGACTTTAAACTATCGGTCCGCAAACTAAAAGCCCTCGGCCTGACCGAAAGTCTCGAAGTCGGTTACTGCCTGTCACCGCGAGGCAAGAAAGTGCTTGAATCTCGAAGGCAGAAACACGAGCAGTAGCGAGTGTGCCCTTAAACATTTCGACCCGATTGAGGTAAAACGAAATTGTTTTCGCCTTATGATCCAGCCACCCGAACTTAAACTCGACCTCCCGATCAAGCTCTCGAACCGAGCTATCTCAACAACCACAAAGGTCTGGAACATTCTCACGGCAAGTTATAAGGGCGATCTCGATACGATCAAACAACTAGTCGATGAGTGCCCGGAACTGGCGTACGCACAATACAATTACGCCCCGCCGATACATTTTGCCGTCCGTGAAGGGCACACGGAAATAGTCGAGTTTCTTCTAACGCTCGGTGCGCATGACCCCGATTACAAATTCTATCCGTTTCAGGAAAGTTTGCAGACGGTCGCGGCGGACCGCGGGCACATCGACATATTGGAAATGCTCGACCGCTATCAGGCCAACTCGAACGGACAAGAATCTTTCCGTGGTGATAACGGCGAGGTTCTTTACAATCGCACCGAACTAGAATTCGAGTTTCAAAAGGTTGTCGATGACGGAGATATTGAACGCACCGAGCAGATCTTAATGGACCATCCCGAATTCGCTCGGGACGAAACCTATTTCTGGAGCGAAGGAATTCTCGTTTTTGCCGCCAAGGAAAACAACCGGCGAATGGTCGACCTTTTGATGGCCTACGGCGCACGAGTCCCGGATATTCTCAAATGGTGCCAGTTCTATTACTTCGAACGCCTCGACGGTGCAACGTATATGATGGAAAAGGGAATGAACCCGAACACGATGAGCTGGCAGCATGTGACTATCCTTCACGATATGGCCCAAAAAGGATTCATCGATAAGGCTGAACTGCTGATCAAACACGGAGCCGGCCTCAACCCAATAGACGAAGCCTATCAGTCCACACCTCTCGGCCTTGCCGCCCGCTGGGGGAATATTGAGATGGTCGAATTTCTACTTGATTGTGGTGCCGACCCGAATAAAACCGGAGCAGATTGGTCGACGCCGCTGGCGTGGGCTAAGAAAAAAGGATATGCGGAAATCGAAGAACTGCTGACGTCCGTCGCAAAGCGAAACACTCCTATGGGGTGATAAGCTCAACAGTTGGGAAATACCGCCTAATACGCCGCGGATCGCGGGTCAGGACACGAAATTTTGCAACCTCTGCGTGAGCACCAATGTAAAATTCCGACAGCGGTGAAATTCGAGAGCCGCCTTGAGGCCGACATTTCACGAACGCACGAGCCGCAAGAAATGCGACCGGATATGGAATGTTGTCTCGTCGGCATAGCGCCAGAGGAAGAACTTCGTCAAGTTCCTCCATCCTTCTAAACTTTGTAGAAACTTCTGAGTAAATCACCGGGTTTATGACGACGGAAGATTCATCAGCAGTGACCTTCAGGATTGACGACGACCACTCGAACCACGTCTCGTCCCGCGTCAGAACGTCGATCAATACACTACTATCAACGAGCGTTTCTTTCAGTCCTCACCTCTCGTCATGGCCAGAATCTCGTCGGTAGTGAACCGCTTATCGGTCGCCGAGCCGGAAAGCAGCGCGACCAGTTGCTCGCCGCGATTTGCCCGAATGCCGTTATTCTTTGATTTTACTATGTTCGCCAAATCGCCGTTTTCCACGATTTCCACCTCGGTTCCCGGAAGCATCCCGAGATTCCTTCGCACAGAGAGTGGGATAGTAACCTGACCTTTTGAGGTAATTCTCATGGTATTACTCCTGAAGGTAATACTATCAAGGTAAGAATTCTCAATACAACAAATATTTCTGACGATTCTCAACAAATTCCGGCAAACTGTCCGTTAGTGGAAACTCCACGAGCGGCAAGCCGTTCTCAATCGCTTTTCTAATCTTATCCGTGCCGCAGATGACGTCGAAGGCGTTTTTGCCGAACTCGTATTCGTATTCGTTTTGCCGCCAAAGAAAATCTTTTGGATACATATCGTAGGCGGTTTTGACCATAGCGATGCCGACGATGACGGGTGTGAAGGCTTTGCGATCGGTGACGTGGATTTGGACGCCGCCGCAGGTTTGCCCGGCGAACTCAGAAAAGCTCGGTTCGAAATAAGCGTGGCGAAACTTTACGCCGGGAAAGTCGAATGCGTTGAGTGCTTCGGCCCAGGCAGATGGGTCGATGTACGGGGCTCCGTTCAACTCGAAAGGTTTCGTCGTGCCGCGGCCCTCACTGAGCTCGGTGCCCTCAAGATGAACGGTTGCCGGGAAGACGACGCAGGTATCCACAGTCGGGATATTCGGCGAAGGAATGATCCACGGC
>JABFSB010000378.1 GCA_013140875.1 Acidobacteriota bacterium | reverse complement strand
GTATTGCAGTGGAACATCGATGGCCGCTCCGGTCGTCGCGGGTGCCGCGGCACTGATGATCCAGGTCAATTCGAAATTGACACCTAACCTCGTAAAGGCGATCTTGACGTACTCGGCCCAGCCGATGACCGGATACAACACCCTCGAACAGGGAGCGGGTTCGCTCAATGTAGATGGAGCGATAAGGATCACCAAGCTAATTAAAACGACGATTCCGACCACTAATGGCACGGCGATGCTTTCGGCCTCGCTCCCGACGTCGCAGACAAGTACGATCGCAGGTCAGAGCATTTATTGGGGCAAAGGCGTTGTAACCAATTTTGGTTTCCTCAGGGGCGATGACCTGATGAACAAGTGGCAGAAGATGTATGCCAGCGGAGTGCTCGTCGGTGATGGAACGCCGTTCGCGGGTTCGTCAATCAGTTTGTCCTCGACGATGACTAGCGGAACGCTGAACTTGTATCAGGGAGCCTTCACTAACAACGGCGTGCTGGTAGGCGACGGGACGCTATACCTCAGTGCGAATGCAATGGGCGGAAGTCCGACGCCGTTCTTGAATGCGCAGGGAGTTCTGGTAAGCGACGGCGTGCTCGTCGGTGACGGTGTGCTCGTCGGTGATGGAGTGCTCGTAGGCGACGGAGTACTCGTCGGCGACGGAACGGCATGGCTCGGCGATAACACGATCAGCATGCTGCCACGATAGACTGCACGCATACGATCAACTAAAAGGTCAGGCCGCGAGCCTGGCCTTTTTCGTTAATCGTCACCTGGCAAGCTGACCTTTCACCAAGTCAATATGACCGAACATCACTCTCACTCGATGGGTCAAAATATCTTCAAAAGTTATTGTTTACAGTTATTTAGCGATACCGTCCCAGCGTGGCATAACCATTGCCTAAGAGGTACAGGCCTGCAAGATGCGGCTTCATGATTGATTGCCTTAAAAGGAAAACGAAATGTATAGACTTACCCTCAAACAAATGCTTGCGACATCGGTTTTGTTAGCGATGTCCGTCCAAGTGCTTCCCTTGAGCGTCCGTGCTCAAAAATCAAAAATCGACGCGATCAAAGGAAAGAGTGTTGAAGAAATTCTGGACGTGCAAAACGCTAAGCAGCCGGAGCCGATGCTGAAAACCAAGATCGCTCCCGACCTTGAGGAAAGTGTTGACGATCAATCGAAAGGTTTTAAGTTCGACGAAACTCAGAAAGTCATCATCCAGTTGAGACCTTCGACTGAGCTGAACAATTTTCTCGGTGACGAAGTCCCGCAAGACATGAAGGACCAGATGTTTGCCGAAGAGATGAAAGCCAATAAGTCCCGCTCGTTGTCGGTAAAGTCGAAGCTTCAAGGTATGCGTGGACAGTTCAAAAAGGCGTTCAATAGCCTGGGTCTGGTCAGCGCCGAATTGCCTCTTTCAAAAGTCCGTGAACTCAGCGGAGACGACGATGTCGCTTACGTCTCGCCTGACCGCGAAACAGAGGCGGCCGGCCACGTGGAGACAACGACGGGAGCTTCACTGGTGCGCAATCTTCTCGGTGGAGCACCAAGCGTCAATGGAGCAGGCATCGGCGTCGCTGTTATCGACAGCGGTGTCGAATCCAACCACGGCAGCTTTACGTCGTCGACCGGACAGAGATCCCTGGTGTATACCAGGGCTTTCGGCGTCACGCCGCAGGCCGAAGACGCGTTTGGACACGGTTCGCATGTCGCTTCGCTCGTCAACGGACGGTCCGACCATTACAGCGGTTACTACACGGGAATCGCTCCGGGAGCAAAGCTGCTCAGTTTGATAGTGCTCGATTCAAGCGGCCGAGGCTCGTCGAGTAATCTTATCGCGGCCCTCGACTGGGTAATCGCAAACAAAGCTGCATATAACATTCGCGTCGTAAATCTCAGCTTAGGAACAGGTGCGAAAGACAGTTATAGATACGATCCGTTGTGTCTTGCCGCACGCCGTGCGGTCAATGCCGGCATAGTAGTCGTTGCATCGGCCGGTAACAACGGTAAGACTGCAGCGGGCGGAAAGCAATACGGGTCGATCAATTCGCCCGGTATCGAACCTTCCGTCATCACGGTCGGCGCGGCTAACACTTATGGTACAAACGGCCGCAGCGACGATACAATCGCGACTTACAGCTCGCGAGGGCCGACGCGTGGTTACTACACCGACGCCGGCGGAGTTCGTCGATACGATAACCTCATTAAACCCGATCTTGTCGCTCCGGGTAATAAGCTGGTCGGTGCGGCTTCGTACGGAATATACAGGTCCGGTACGGCCCGCAACAATTTGGTCTATCAATACGGCGCATTGAATGTCAGCGGAACTTATAACCCGAGTCTGCTTTCGGACGCTCCCGGTGAATTAAAGGGAATGATGTACCTGTCGGGAACTTCAATGGCGGCTCCGGTCGTTTCGGGCGCGGTTGCCTTGATGTTCCAGGTCAATCCGAATCTGACGCCGAATCTGGTCAAAGCCATATTGATGTATTCGGCACAGCCTTTGGCGAATTTCAACACCCTCGAACAAGGTGCGGGATTGGTCAACGTCGACGGCGCTTTGAGAATTACGAAATTGGTCCTGACTCCGTTGCCGACAGCCAACGGGTCGGCACTGCTTTCGGCATCACTGCCGGTCTCGCAAACAAGCGTTATCGGGGGTCAAACCGCCACCTGGGGCAAAGGCGTCATCACAAATTTCGGTTTCCTGCACGGCAACGACCTGATGAACAAGTATCAGGGTATGTATGGAAGCGGCGTGTTGGTTGGAGACGGAACACCTTTTGTCAGCGGTCTTTTGACAAGATCGGCGACGATGACCTCAGGTACGCTAAGCCTGTATCAAGGCGCTATCAAGAATAACGGCGTGTTGGTTGGCGACGGCACACTCTTCCTTAGCTCGAATGCGATGGCCGGCGTCTTTACGCCTTACCTGAATGCCCAAGGAGTACTCGTTGGCGATGGAGTGTTGGTAGGCGACGGCGTTTTGGTCGGCGACGGGGTACTCGTCGGCGACGGCGGAGCGACTGCACTCAACGCATGGCTCGGCGATAACACGGCCTGCATGTTGCCAAAATAAGAACACCACACGCAAACCCCCTTCAAGGAAGACCCGAACAAAATCGGGCCTTCCTTTTTTTTGCCTAGTATTTGTCAAACTGACGCATTTCTTCGGTCATTTTGACAGCAGACGACCGGGTTAAAAGTGTCGCAATCCGCCTTAACTCATGTATTTCCAGCGTTTAGCATATTGGCACACGTCTTGATTAAGGGCAAGCTGACGGCGGTGCGCCGCCAATTGACCTTTACACAGGAGCCAGTGATGAACTTGTCCACGAACAAAACTTCAATACTAAGAAAGGCGATCTCTTTGGCCTTGCTTTATTCGTTCGTAATTACGAATATCGCAGCTGTCGGAGTCTTCGCCTCTAACCGAAATGAAACCCCATCGTCAGCCGCTTCGGCAATTACCAGATTTACCACTGATTTGACGCAGCTTGGCCGTGACGGAAGATTGCGTGAAAACCTAAACCTTGAGAACGACACGGTTCGTCTCATGAAGGTGTTAGCCGGTGGCGGTAAGCGCCAGCCTGTTATCGTCGATGAGAAGGGCGAAAATCAGGATTTCGTCGTTGAACAACTTGCAATGCGGATTGCAAACGGCGATGTTAACGAAAAACTCGTCGGCGTGTCGGTGCTGAAGCTCGAAACCGCCAGCCTTTTCTCGAATTCGAAGACCGCGGCAGATACTTCGGCAAAGATCGAGTCGGTCATAGATGAAGTCCTTGCTTCGAATGCCCACACGATTCTTTTTGTTAACGAGCTCACGAACGTACTTGACGCCGGGAGCGCCGGTGCCAAACTGCTCGAAGGCGTGGAGAACGGCAAACTTCGGATCATCGGCGGCAGCTCGAAAGCAGCTTATGATGAGAAGATCGCGAAAAACCCCGATATCGCCAAATTGTTTGAAGCGATTTCGGTCAGCGACAATCTTAACGATCAAGCCGTAGCTTCGGAAAGTTTTGATGGCGGCAGCGATGAAGGCTATCGTGGTGACAACGTTTCCCCCGATCTTCGTGAGATGCTCGCGGGTGACCCCAGCGGCAAGACACGAATAGACGTAATTTTGCAGGCAAAGGATGCCGATAACTCCGCCCTACGCGGATTGTTGGCAGGCGGACAGGCGAAAATCAAGGACCGTATCGGCCGTGATCAAACCCTGGTCGTTAATATGCCGCTTTCAACCGTACAGCAGCTTTCGACAAGCGGTCTTATCAATTACGTTTCGCCCGATCGTCAGGTATTGACGACCGGACACATCGAAGACGCGGTCGGTGCTACGGATGTACGCAGCCAGCCCGCCTTGAACGGTCGAGCGGCCTATACGCTCGACGGGGCCGCAATCGGCGTTGCCGTGGTCGATTCGGGCATCTACACCGCCCACAACGGTTTCAAGAACGGCTCGACCTCTAGAATCGTTGCGAACGTTAATTTTACTAACGCAACCACCACAGACACCTCGGACGTTTACGGTCACGGAACCCACGTTGCCGGTCTGGCGATCGGAAGCTCTACCTACAGCAGCAGTGCGTATAAAGGTATTGCCCCGAACTCGAATATCGTCAGCGTCAAAGTTCTTAACAACTTAGGAGTCGGGAATACTTCATGGTTGCTCAACGGTCTTGACTGGATCCTGACCAACAAGACAACGTACAACATCCGCGTGGTTAACCTCAGCCTCGGCACAACCGCCGTTGATACCTACACAAACGATGCTGTTTGCTTGAAGGTCAAAGCTCTCGTCAACGCGGGAATAGTCGTCGTAGCCGCCGCGGGAAATTTGGGTAAAGATCCAATAACCGGAGCGCAAGTCTACGGGCGCATTCACAGCCCGGGCAACAGTCCGTACGTGATCACAGTAGGTGCGAGCAATACGATGGGCACCACGACCCACACGGACGACACGATCGCAACCTATAGCTCGCGTGGCCCGACCCGTTCGTTCTACACGAATTCAACGGGTACAAAGGTCTACGACAATCTGATCAAACCCGATCTGGTTGCTCCGGGCAACAAGCTTGTTTCTTACAAGGCTCCGGGCAACGTTATCGCTGCCGCAAACTCGCTTCTTGGTCTTACGGGCATTACCGTACCGGACGCAGACCAGATGATGTACATGAGCGGCACATCGATGTCGGCCCCGGTCGTCGCGGGCGCAGCTTCGCTGCTTCTGCAAGTTAATCCGAACCTGACGCCCGGCATGATCAAAGCGATCCTGCAATATACGGCTCAACCGATCAACGGCGAAAACATGTTCGAGCAGGGTGCGGGCGAGATCAACCTCGAAGGTGCCGTTCGCCTGGCCCGTTCGCTCAGAACCGATGTTGATTTCCAGACATTGGCGAAAGGAACGACAACCGTTCCGACCGGCTGGGTCATGCCGACGACAAGTTCGACCATTGGCGGTGCCACATTCCCCTGGGCACAGTTGATCAATACCGGTCACACTTACGTAACGGGTGCAAACCTGGTCTCGCAGTTCCAGACGGTTTACAAACGTGAAAACCAGTTCATGGACGGCGTTACGTATACGAACGGAGTTTATGCTCTGAATACGACTTCGTTCTTTACAACCGGTTTGACCATTAGCAACGTCCTCAAGACAAGCAATGGTGCCGCTCTCGGCGCGGGCACGACTTACATGACCTTTGGCGGCACTCTGGCCTCTGGCGTTTTAGTAGGCGACGGCGTGCTTGTCGGTGACGGCGTGCTCGTAGGTGACGGCGTACTTGTGGGTGATGGTGTCCTCGTAGGAGACGGAGTTCTCGTCGGGGACGGTGTTTTAGTTGGCGACGCAGTATTGCTCGGTGATAACACACCGGCGATGCGGTAGTTGTTTCTCAGTACTTAATGGAGGAAGAAAAACCATGAGAAACCAACTAACCACACACCCCACGAACCATCAGCCAATTGCTCAGCCGGTCATCGAAGCCGCAGCCGCTCTTATGAGGGTCAGCGAACTTACCGAGAGCAACAGGGCAGAAGCCATGAAGTTTCTGGCTGTCCGTCCGGTGCACACGGTAGTGATGACCAGCTTCATCAACGACAACGGCCTTCAGAGCGAGCTTAACCGCGGCAAGTTCTACGGTTATCGCAACGCGGAAGGCAAACTGGAAGGTATCGCCCTGATCGGACACTCGACCCTGATCGAAGCCCGCTCGGACGCAGCTTTGAGAGCTTTTGCTTACAAGGCCAGATCTTCGGAAACACCGATCCACCTGATAATGTCACACGGAACGGCAGCAGAGACCTTCTGGAAATACTACGGCGACGGCCTTACACAGCCACGCTTGACCTGTACGGAGCGGCTTTTCGAGGTTAGCTTCCCGTTCATGGTGCGGAAGGGCAGCGACAAACAGGTCCGGCCCGCCAAGACTGAGGAACTGCTTCCGATAGCCAAAGCTCAGGCAGAGGTTGCCTTTATGGAATGCGGGGTCGATCCCATGACAAAGGATCGCGAAGGATTCCTCAAGCGGGTCGCACGCCGCATAGAACAGGGCCGCGTATTCGTTGTAACCGATGGTGACAAGCTTGTCTTCAAAGCGGACATCATCGCCCAAACGGACGACGTTATTTACCTTGAGGGTATCTACGTTGCCCCCGAATACCGCGGAAAGGGCCTCGGATCGGCTTATTTATCCGATCTCACCCTCGATCTGCTTAATCAAGCCGAGAACGTATGCCTTCTGAGCAATGTCGAATTCGAAAATGCTCACAAGAGCTTCTTTAAGGCTGGTTATAAGGCAACTGATCAGTGCACGACCTTGTTCGTCTAACTTAAGAAAACAGTAGACAAACGCTTTGTGCATGTCGGATAATAGGGTGAGGCCTTAAACCGCCTCGCCCTATCTTTTTAGTATCCGACTCCTTCAGGTACGCCCGACAAACTCGTTCCGCGAATACCATTTACCGCTGACAAAGCCCCAGGACCCAGAAAATGTACTTTGAAAAGCTGACAGAACGCTATATGAAAGCCGTGATATTTTGCGGCATATTGTGCGTTTCGGCGGCGCTCTACTGGCTTCCGTATAAGGTAATCGATCTGAGCTTTTTGGTACTTTTTTGCTTGACGATCGGCGTCGGGTCCCGCATTACGGTACAAATACCGAAATTTAAGTCTCACATAGCGGTTTCGGACACTTTTATCTTTACCGCCCTGTTGATGTACGGCGGCGAAGTGGCGATACTTCTTGCCTGCGCTGAAGCGTTCTTTTCTTCCTGGCGATTCTGTAACCGCAAGCTGACGGTCTTTTTCAATTCCGCCGCCGTCGCGGTTTCTACCGCCACCGTTTACGCTGTCATAAAAATTACGGGGCTTTTTACGGGCGAGCATCATCACGAAGCTGAAGGATTTATGCAGACCTTCGTGGTGACCTTGTCCGTCGTGGCTTTGACCCAGTTCATAGCTAACACGGCACTTGCTTCGATCCACGACGCGATGAAGAACGGGATCCCTGTTTGGGAGACGTGGAAAAGCAAATATGTCTGGAGCTTTATCACGTATTCGGTAGGAGCTCTCTGCGCCGGCGTTCTTCATTTAATGACCGATTCGATCGGCTTCGGTGTGATCATTGCGGCCTTTCCGGTAATTTTCTTCGTCTTCATGGCGTATCGGATGTACCTGAAAAACATCGAGATTTCGATGCAACAGGCGGAACAGGCCGAGCAATACGCAAAAATACTGGAAGAACAGTCCGGAGCACTCCGCGAATCGGAAGAACGCTTTAGAAGCGCCTTTAACTACGCACCAATCGGGATCGCCCTCGTTTCCGCCGGTGGAACGTGGCTTAAGGTGAATCACGCGCTTTGCAACATACTTGGTTATACCGAAAACGAATTTCTTGAGATGGATTTTCAGTCCATTATCTTCAAGGACGATCTGGGCAATACGCTGGTCAAGATACACGAGCTTATCTCCGGCAAATCCGCCAATTGTCAGATGGAGCAGCGTTACCTGCACAAGTCCGGCGAAACGGTTTGGGCCTCATGGAGTGTTTCCACGGCGAGCGAATCGAAGTCGAGCGTGCCGAACCTTATCTTTCAGATCCAGGACATTACCGCCCGAAAGTCGGCGGAAGAGAAACTCCAACACGAAGCTACACACGACGTTTTAACTGGTCTTCCGAACCGGAAAATGTTTATGAACCGCTTGACGGACGCATTGACCGCTTCGAAAAGAAACCGAAATTACAAGGTTAGTATTTTGTTTATCGACCTTGACCGCTTCAAATACGTCAACGATTCGCTCGGCCACCTGATCGGCGATCAACTGCTTATCGGAATTTCCGATCGATTGCGCGAATGTTTGCGGCCTTCCGACATTGTGGCCCGGCTCGGCGGCGACGAGTTTACCATTTTGGTCGAAGGAAACTACGACATCAACGAGGTAGTTCGCATTGCCGAGCGCATCCAGCAAAAGTTCGGCGTGCCTTTCGACCTCGAGGGGCATGAGGTGTTCAGTTCGGCAAGCATCGGAATCTTGCACGCGTCGGAACAGCATTTCTCATCCGAAGATATGATGCGTGATGCCGACACCGCCATGTATCAGGCGAAACGCGCCGGGAAGGCCCGTCACGAAGTTTTCGACGAGCAGATGCACCTTGCGGCAAGAGAGACACTGCAGCTTGAGACCGACCTCCGAAGGGCGGTCGACAACGGCGAGATATATGTACAATATCAGCCAATATTCACTCTCTCGACCGGCCGGATACAAGGCATAGAAGCACTGACCCGGTGGCTGCATCCGAAACTCGGCGAAGTATCTCCGGCACGATTCATCGGCATTGCGGAGGAGATCGGTATCATCGACGCCCTGGGCGAATACATTCTCGAACGGACCTGTAAAGAGGTCGGCCCGATTATCAACGCGTTTTCACCCGAACATGAACTGACGTTGAGCGTAAATCTGTCGTGCAGGCAATTCGGCCAGCCTAAACTGGTGGAAAACGTAACCAGAATACTCGACGAAACAAAGTTCCCGACCAGGAAGCTAAAGCTGGAGATAACCGAATCGATCTTTTTCGAATATCAGGCAAAGGCGATCGAGATGCTGAACCAGATTCGCGATCTCGGGATCGAGATCGATATCGACGATTTCGGTACCGGTTATTCGAATTTGGGCTATCTGATCCGGCTGCCTATCTCGACGCTAAAAATAGACCGGACCTTTGTGAGCCCGATCGACAGCGACGGCAAGAATACCGAGATCGTTAAAACCGTTCTGGCCCTGGCACGAAATCTTGGATTGAAAACCGTTGCGGAAGGGATCGAAACCGAGCATCAGCTGAAGGCCCTTAAGGACTTAGGCTGCGACGGCGGACAAGGATACTTTTTCGCAAAACCGATGGGAATCGACGACTTGAAACTTTACCTCGCGGATCTTGAAGGCAATAACGAGATACTTCAGTTGCCGTATGACAGCGTTCCCGTAGTCGCCACACTTCAGTAGGTCATTTCTTTAGCCAGCCAAACAGCGCATTTACCGTAACGTCACGATTGGTTTCGTAGATCGCTTTTGTCAGCGGTATCGACATCGGGCAAACCTGCACGCAATTCTGCGCGTTGCCGCAATTGCCGATGCCGTCGTCGCCAAGCAACCCGTTCAAACGTTCGTCGATGTCGAGCTTCCCGGTCGGATGCATATTGAACAGCCGCGCCTGCGCGATCGCCTGCGGGCCGATGTAGTTATCGTCACCGTACTGCGGGCAGGCTTCAAGGCAGCAGCCGCACGTCATGCAGCGTGAATAAGCATAACGCTCCTGCGCGACCTCGTTAGAAATTTGCGGCCCCGCGCCGAGATCGTAACTTCCGTCCAGCTCGATCCACGCGTGCACCTGTTTGAGATGATCGAACATTTTCGAGCGATCGACCTTTAGATCACGCACATTCGGAAACTTCGACATCGGCTGTAAAGTAACCGTGTCGCCGCCGGATTCGATCAGCAGATCATCGATCAAAGCCGAGCACGACTGCCGCACCCGCCCGTCGATAACCATCGTGCAAATACCACATACCTGCTCAAGGCAAGACATATCCCAAACCGGCGGCGTGGTGTTTATGCCATCGACGGTAACCGGGTTTTTTCGGATCTCCATTAAAACGGAGATCACGTTAAGATTTCGCCGGTATTGCAACTCGAACGTTTCAAAACGCGCAGGTGCTCCTTCCTTATCCCGCCGTTGAATCTTGAACTTGATCTTCTGCGGTGGATTTTCGAGACGTTTTTTTTCGTGATGTTTTTCGCTCATCTTAACATGCCGATCCTTTCATCGGCCCGTGGTTCCTTCGAAAATTCCCAAACATAACCTATGTCGGTTTTGTCGTTTGCCAGGCGGCCGCCTGTCGCAAGGAATTTTCCGTCGCTGCTAAACTCCATTGGAATAGTCGAATGTGCCAGGACCTGCAAAAGTTCCCCTCTTGTGTTCCAAAGTTTGACCTCCTGCTTAAGCCCTTCCGACGTAACAAAATATTGGTCATTCGGGTTCCACTTGATCGAAGAGATTGCATCCTGATCTTTAGAACGCGGGACCGTCGTGATCAATTTACCGGTCTCGACGTCCCAAAGCTGAAACAGCACCGACTTGTTCTTGTAAGGCCTTGTCGCTACGAACTTTAAGTTATCACTGAACAACGCTCCGTCAGGGGCCGACCCCTTAAACACAAGCAATTCGGCGCCGGTTTTCGGATCGAACGCTGCCAGATCGGCAACTCTTTCCGAGGGGATAACTATAATTTTGCTGCTGTCCGCAGTCCACGCCGCGGCCTTTCCGCCCACTTTTTTGGAGCCGATGGTCGACAAAAGTTTTCCGGTCGACGTGTCCCAAACGCACGTAACACCTTCATAGTCCGTCGTGGCAACCATCGTTTCATCCGGACTAAAAACATGGTGCATGACGCGGGCTGTCGAATTAAATTTTGCAACGAGTTGGCCGGTAGTAGCCTTCCACAATGATGGTTCACGGTTACCGTTCGCGATCATGAGATACGTGCCTTTCGGGCTGAACTTCGCGTTCGACGACGAACCAAGATAAAGCGCGCCGCCGCCTACAAGTATTGCCATCGCGATCTTGGCTCGTTCTTTTCCACCGCTGTAATCGGCGTGGTTAAGTTCAAATTTTTGCTCGCCTGTATCAAAATCGTGAAGGACAAATTCGCTGTCGTTCTTATTTACAAGAATGCTTTTCCAGTCGTTAGAGATCGGGACCTGTCCCATCTCTAAAATCACCGGAGGAAAGATACCATTGAATTGGTTGATGATACCCGTGCCGCCAAAAACCTTGCTGATTTGGCTCGTTGCACCTAAACCGCGAATCGACCTCACGAGTTTTCCCGACTCCACCTCGAAAATGCCCATCGATCCGTCAACGGCATTTTGCGCAACGGCATATTTACCGTCAGCGGAGAATGAAAAAGCGTGAAAACCTTTGCCGTCTATTCGACTGAGCACCTTTCCCGTCTCGGTGCTGTAAACGACAACATCTACCTTTTTTGCGCTCACGGCTAAATATTTGCCGTCGGCACTGAAACGAATCAAGCCCGTCCGAGTCTTCCATGCAGAGATGTCCCGAAACTCCGACATCGACGCAACGATCTGCGCAACGTCTTTACTTTGCGGTTGTGTCTGTGCAAATACACAGCTAAATAAAATCGAATATAAACCTAAAAATTTTGTGAGAGAACGCATACCCTTGAAACCTCGCTTGATCTATTCTTTCCTTTCGAAAAATCCCGCTTTCGCGGCTCGACCGACAACAAATCGGTCCGCTTGTAACTCGGGACTGACTTAGTTTCCTTTCGCTTTACCCTTCGAATAATCCCTCTTACGAGGTTCGACCAGCGATACGTCTACGGCCTCGTAACTCAGGACAGGAGCTTCCTCCGCGTATTCGGCGATGGTCGTCTTCATAAAGTTTTCGTCGTCGCGTTCCGGAAAATCGGGCTTGTAA
>JABFSB010000099.1 GCA_013140875.1 Acidobacteriota bacterium | reverse complement strand
CAACCGCACTGTGGAAGATGCCGGTACGCAGGCGTATGCGACGATCGAACCGGCACTTTACGTTCAGGACAGTTGGCAGCTTCGCCGGAACCTGACCTTGAACCTTGGCTTCCGATGGGAGGCGCAATTCCAGCCGGACCCGATCAACGCACCGTCAGCGACGCCGTACGGACAATTTCTGAACGACCCGCGATTCCCTTCCAACGGCGATATTCCGGATTTTACGGACGGTTTCGCGCCGCGGCTTGCCCTTTCGTGGTCGCCGGGTGATGACGGCAAGACGGCGATCCGGCTGGGTGGCGGAATATATTACGCTCGAATTCCCGGATTGGTCGTTGCTGGACCGAGAAACACGGACGGCGCGATCGCCGGAAACATATTTCGCGACGGTACGTTCTGTACGCTCGCCGCCGGACCGGTAACCTGCCCAACCTATGCGGGAATTTTGCCGACCGCCGGGTTCACTGCATTTAATCCGGGCATTGCCGTTTTCGAACGCAACTTCAAGAATCCGCGAACCATCCAGTTGAGCGCCAGCGTTGAACGCGAGGTATTCAAGAACACGTCGTTCCTGTTCGCTTATAACTACGCGAAATCGGATAGACTAACGCGGTTCGTGAATCGCGGTGACGCCCGGCTTTACAACGGCGTCGCGATCTTCGAACGTGCGAACGGCTCGGGCATCGGCGAAATCCGCTCGACCGAAAGTTCGGCCAGGTCGCTGTACCAGGGCCTGACCTTTACGCTGAATAAACGGTTTGCGAACCGCTATCAGTTCCAGGTCAATTACCTGCTGTCGTTCGACAAATCGGATGACGATAACGAACGCGACCCGTTCACCTTCAGATACGTCGATCCGCGCAATCTTACGCCGGAATACGGCTATTCGGATCGTGACCAGCGTCATCGCTTCAACGCGTTTGCCACGTTCCTGCTGCCGTACGAGATAAATATCTCGCCGATCATCCAGTACCGTTCGGCCCAGCCGACTTCGGTAGTGAATCGGGGAACGTTCCCGAATATAGTTCAGCGAAATACTCTTCGATTGGATAATCAGTTTTTGACGTTCGACGTAAGGGCGTCGAAGTCCTTCAAGATCACCGAAAAAGTCGAGATCGAAGGCATCTTCGAAGCGTTCAACCTTTTCAATAACCGCAACCAGCGAAGCCTGCCGCGACCGTTGACGTTCAACTTTGACGGAACGGTAACCGCCGGCTTTGGCGAACCGAGACAGGCACAGATCGGGGTTAGGTTGAAGTTCTAATATTCACCACAGAGACACAGAGGGCACGGAGACGACGTTGTTTTCTCCGTGCCCTCTGTGTCTCTGTGGTGAAAACTAAGTCTTGATCAACTCGACACCGGTTGCATCGAACGAAACCTCGGTCACAGTCCCGTCCGCGTTGCGGTTATCGAATTTGGCTCCGTCGTCTTTGATCAAGTGATCCACGTGCTCTTTCGTCAAAGTTTTCGTTTTGAAAACGCCTTGAGCTTTGACCTTCATCCCTGCCGCATTTAGCGGAATAAAGAACGCGTGATCGCCGAAGGTGACGCGTACCGATTTGCCGCCTTCCTTGTCAGCCATTTCCATCCAGCAGCCTTCCATTTTGCAGGAACGAACGATTACGCCTTTGATCTCGACGGTTTTGTCGGCAATCTTGGCTGGTTCGGCAAACGCCTTTTTGACCGTCGTCTTTTTCAAATTGCTTGCCAACGCCGCGCCGCGCGTGATCTTGTCGCCAGCCTTTAGATCGACGGGAGCATTATCCTTGTTCTTGACCACCGCTTCGCCCTTGCTGTTGAGCTCGGGTTTCGCCTCATGTCCCGAATTTTGACCAAACGCCGATAATGACGACAGAGTAACTAACGACACCAATATCAATATTTTTTTCATTTTTTATAACACTTCCTTTTTCGTAAGATATTATAGCTTTTTCGCCGGGAAAACCACTTTTCATCGCGAGAACGACAGTCCGATACTCATCGAAGAAAAATTCGATAATAGATAGTTTTTATGAACCGGGGCTTCACTTACCTTCAAACACGACCTTTCCGTTCACTACGGTCATAAGAACGCGGGCGTCACGGATCTTTACCGCGTCGATCGTGAAGATATTGTCGGAAATCATCACAAAGTCAGCAAGATTTCCCGGCGCTATCGTACCCTTTAAATTCTCTTGAAATTCCGCGTACGCCGAGCCCCAAGTGAAAGCCCGAACGGTTTCGAGCACAGATATCTTTTGTTCAGGCACCCATCCGTTCGGATTTTTATCGTCCAGCGTGCGGCGTGTCACGGCGGCGTAAACTCCCCACAAAGGGTTCAAAGGAGCGACCGGCGAATCCGAGCCGAATGCCAACACGCCGCCGCTGTCCAACAGTGTCCTAAACGCATAGGTTCCCTTGATCCGCTTTTCATCCAGCCGTTTCCAGGCCCAGCGGCCGTCATCGATAACGTGAAAAGGCTGCATTGAAGCGACAACTTTTTGCGCTCCAAACCGTTTTATGTCTTCCTGTCGCAGGTGCTGGGCATGCTCGATGCGGAAACGACGGTCACGCGGCCCGTTGGCGGTGTCGAGGCTGCCGTAGTAATCAAGAATGGTCGCGTTTGCCCGGTCGCCGATGGCGTGAATATTTACCTGCAAGCCTGCTTTGTCGGCAGCGATAATGTTGTCCTTCATCGTCGTGAGGACATCGGCCCGCGGCAGGCCGCTCGTTTTTGCGTCATCCAGATAAGGCTCGAAAAACCACGCGGTCGTCGAACCGAGGCTCCCGTCGGTATAACCTTTTAGACAGCCGACGCGAACCATAGCCGAGCCGAACGCGGCGCGGACGCCCGTGCTTGTCCAGCGTTTATAATCGCTGAGGGGCGAACAGCCGTAGATCCGCGTTTTCAGCTTTCCTTGCCTTTCCAGTTCCTGATAAACCCCGATCTCAGTTCCGGCCGACATATCCTGAACGCTGGTGACGCCCAGGCTGGCCGCGTACTCGCTCATCGCAAGCGCGTATTCGAGTTTGTCGCTAAATGTGGCATCGGGAACCATCTTTTCGATATATCCCATCGCCGTATCTTTGAAAATGCCGGTTGGCTCGCCCGCAGCGGTTCGAACGATCAGCCCGCCTTCGATATCTTTCGTATCTTTATTCACACCCGCGAGTTTCATGGCAAGACTGTTCGCAAGGGCCATGTGGCCGTCTAGCCGATTAACAAAGACAGGGTTATCGGGCGTCGCCGCATCGATCATTGCCGCGGTCGGTAAAGCATTCGGCGTCCAATTTTCGTGGTCCCACTGTCCGCCCAATATCCATCGGCCCCTCGGCTGTTTTGCCGCGAAAGCCTTTATCCGCTCGACAAATTCCTTGGGCGTTTTCGCATCGCGGAGATCGACCGAAGACAACTGCATCCCCGTCTCCATATAATGCACGTGCGCATCATTGAAACCCGGAACGACCAGTCTGCCTTTTGCATCGATCACCCGCGTGTTCGGCCCGATCAGCGATTTAGTATCGGCATCCGAGCCGACCGCTACGATGCGGTCACCGATAACCGCCAGCGACTGTGCCGTAGGCCGTTTCGAGTCGATCGTTTGGATATTGGCGTTTGTCACTACCAAATCCGCGTGCAGCGATTGCGTCGCGGCGAGCGAGTTAAAAAATGCGCAGAATAAACTAATTGCAATAATTTTTTTCATAAGATTCGTGCTTTAAAACGTGCGTCAATCACCAACCTGTGACCAAAAGACCTTCCGC
>JABFSB010000562.1 GCA_013140875.1 Acidobacteriota bacterium | reverse complement strand
GTATTTACAATTACGACGACAAGAACGTCTGGACGTTTGTCCGCGTTGAAAATGACCACACGGTTGTCGGTTATCGCCAAACGAACGGCTGGGCACGCACGCGGACGGTCTATTTCGCGATGGAGTTTTCGAAGCCGTTCAAGTCGTACGGCTTTAAGAATTTCGGCAAGGAAGATTACAAGGGCTTTTGGCGAAAGTTCGATCAAACCCGCAATTTTCCCGAAATGGCCGGAAAGCAGATCCGAGCCTATTTCGATTTCGACGCCGCCGAGAACGAGAAGATAAAGGTAAAGTTTTCGATCTCCCCGGTCTCGACCGAGGGAGCGATCTCAAATTTGAGATCTGAAATTTCAGATTGGAATTTCGAGCGCGTGAAACGCGAAAGCCAGGCAGAATGGAATAAGGAATTAGGCAAGATCGCCGTCACCACGCTCGACGAAGGCGAGATGGTGAACTTCTACACCGCTCTCTACCACGCGCTGCTCACGCCGACCGTTTACATGGATGTCGACGGCCGTTACAAAGGGCTGGATCAAAACGTGCACAACGCACTGCATAAGCCCGCGCGTGAGCAAGGGCGTAATGCTCAACGTCCCGATTACGCCCTTGCTAACGCGCGGGCTTCCGCATCCGTCGCGACGCCTTTTACCAATTACACCACTTTCTCGCTTTGGGACACATATCGAGCGCTTCATCCGCTGTTAAACATCATCCAGCCCGCACGCAATCGTGACATGGTCCGCTCGATGATGGTGCATTACGATCAGAGTGTGCACAAAATGCTGCCCGTCTGGTCGCATTACGCGAACGAGAACTGGTGCATGATCGGGTACCACAGCGTATCGGTGATCGCGGATGCGATAGTTAAAGGAAATCTCAACGGCCCCGAAGCAACGAAAGCCTTAGAGGCATCGGCTCAAACCGCGAGGACAAAGTATTACGACGGACTTGAATATTATATGAAGCTTGGTTATGTGCCCGAGGACAAAAATTCATCGTCCGTCTCAAAAACCCTCGAATACGCTTACGACGACTGGTGCATCGCCCAAGCGGCGAAAAAGCTGAACCGCACGGATATCTCAAAAGAATTCCTGATACGTTCCGAAAATTGGCAAAACGTTTATGACGCATCTTCCGGCTACACGCGTCCTAAAAATAGTGCTGGAAATTTTATCGAAAAGTTCGATCCGTTAAAGACCGAAGGGCAAGGTTTTATCGAGGGCAATTCCTGGAATTACAGTCTTTACGTTCCGCATGACCCGGACTCGATGATCTCGCTGATGGGCGGCAAAAAGAAATTCTCCGCTCACCTGGACGAACTGTTCACGATGCACCTGCCGGATGAATTCTTTGCCGAAACCGAAGACATCACCCGCGAAGGAATAATCGGCGGCTACATCCACGGCAACGAACCCTCGCACCACGTCGCCTATCTCTACAACTGGACCGACGACCCCTGGAAAACCCAGGAACGCGTCCGAATGATACTCAAAAATCAATACCACCCAACGCCCGACGGACTCGGCGGCAACGACGACTGTGGCCAAATGTCGGCGTGGTATCTGTTTTCGGCATTGGGATTTTACCCGGTCGCTCCCGGGAGCGATCAATATCAACTAGGAAGCCCCGTCGTCAAAACCGCCGTCCTGAGATTGGAAAACGGCCGAACGCTGACAATCGAGGCGAAAAACCAAAGTAACAAAAACGTGTACGTCAAAACCGTTACCATCAACGGCCGGACGTTGAAAAGAAACTACCTAACACACTCTGAAATTATCGCGGGCGGGCGAATTGTTTTTTCTATGGATGACGAACCGAGTAAGTGATCTTCCACGTAATAAACGATGCTATAATACTGTTGTCATGTCCACTGATTTGTCACAAATAGTTGCCCGTCGAATGCAAACTCTTGCGCCGGAAGACCAGAAGAAGGTCGCCGATTTTGTCGAGCAGCTCGCGCATCCTAGAGAAATCACGTTGATGGAAAAGATTGAAGCAATCCGCAGTAGGGTACCGGACGAGGTTTGGGAAAAACTTCCGACCGACGGAGCTGAGAACCTTGACCATTATCTTTACGGAGCACCGAAGAAAAACGGCCAAAAATGAAACCCAGAATATTTGCGGACACGCTCTACTGGGTGGCAATATTAAATCCCAAGGACCAATGGCACAGACCCGCAGTTGAAGTGCGCGAAATGCTCGGAAGCATTTTGATCGTTACCACCGAGACCGTTCTGATAGAGTTTCTAAATTATTTCTCCGAGCATGGGGCGGAGGCCAGACTCTCAGCGGCCGAAACGGTTGCAGCCATAATCGACGACACCGAGATCGAGTACATCCGGCATGATCGTGAAACTTTTTCACAAGCCGTGAAACTCTATGAAAAAAGACCCGATAAGGGCTACAGTCTGACCGACTGCATCTCGATGCTCGCGATGAAGCGGCTAGGCATACTGGAAGTACTGACGCACGACGATCATTTTATGCAGGAAGGCTTTACGATCTTATTTTGATTACTTTGATTCGCACGATTTTGCGAAACCCTGTGTTCCGGACACGCGGGTTTAATAAGCGAGCCGAATTAGAGTCAAAAGCAGGATTGCTCCAAGCACTATCAGCGCTCCGACGACCTGGTTACGCGACAACCTCATTTACACTCAAAAAGCAACGCGGGATTGATCTTAAACTGCAGCATCTTTGCCGTCTCGCGTCCGCCGTCGCCGCCTTTTCTTTGCATTGAAATGCGGCCTATTTTCAAATTTCCCTGCCGTGTAATTTCGACCGGGCCTTCGCTGTAAAAACGAATTACGTAATCTATGCCGCGTAAAACCCAACGTGGTTTTTCGGCCGATTTGAGCGCGACCATCATCCATCCGGCGCTGAATTCGCCGTCGCCCTTTATTATGTCCGAAACGATCTCGGCCTTGTTTGCGGCAAAGAAATCGACGATCTTCTTTTGCGTTACCGTATCGAATTCGTTGATGTACATTCTGTTCGTTTCACGTGACGCGCTGCTCGGTTTTACTTCGCCGACATAAAGCCGCAACGCCGCCTCGACATCCGTCGGCATCTTCCAATGTTTTGCATAGGTCGCTAACCACCGTTTATCTATCTGATTAAACCCTGTTTGCGTGCTTACAAGCTTGATAGAAATACCTTCCTTTCTAGTAGCAGCTTTTGTTTTCACGGTCACAACGACATCGGCCTTTTCGCCGTGCGGTTTGGCGGCCAGGACCGATTCGATTTCATCCGGCTTGTAACCCATAAAACCAAGCCAGGTGCGGCCTTCGATGTCCGTCTTCCAGTTGTTGAATTTGTCGCGGATCTCGTCTTCGTTTTTGAATCCCTGCTTAGCGGTCTTCGACCCGAGTTCGACCGGAGCCGGACGGTGCGCTGTCTGGCCAACGGCCGACGAGGAAAACACAGCAAAAACCGCGGTAACTACGAACGATAGCCAAACGCTTGAGTTCGGCAATAAATAGCGGCGGCGGTCGATCAATGCGGCCCTTTCGCCGCATGCCGGCGGCTGGATTAGCGGTTCTGTCATTGCTTTACGTATTATGTTAAAAATGCGGCTCCGGCACTATCATTCAACTTAATGATCGGCCAATAGCATTCTTGGGCAAATGATAAAAATTTTCAAAGAGTCAATAAGAAAAGCTCTCGGCTCGGCCAATGTCTTTCCGACTGTCCTGACCCCAAAAGCTGAGATGCTGCAATTCATTAAACAACTCCAACCAAAGACGACGAATCACCCGCTCATTCGTCTCGGGCCGGACGGCGACGGCGGCTATCTGGTTCCCGACGATCTCGAGGGTATCGAGGCATGTTTTTCGCCCGGTGTCAGCCTTATTTCCGGCTTTGAAAGCGATTGTACTCGACGTGGAATGAAAGCATTTCTCGCGGACAAGTCGGTAGACCGGCCCGGCGAAGAGAACGACCGGTTTCATTTTACAAAGAAATTCGTCGGTGCCGTTTCAAGCAGCGATTTTATGACCATTGACGATTGGGTCGCGTCGTCACTGCCGTCAACCAATTCCGACCTCCTGCTGCAGATCGATATCGAAGGTGCCGAGTACGAGGTCTTCCTGTCCGCGTCCGAAGCTTTGATGCGCCGATTCAGGATAATTGTCGTCGAGTTCCACAGCCTGGAGCAGCTTTGGAACAAGCCTTTTTTCAATCTTGCAAAACGGGCGTTCGACAAGATTCAAAAAATTCATTCCTGTGTGCACATTCATCCGAACAACTGCTGCTCCGCGGTAGAACGGGACGGCATCGAAATTCCGAGCGTAATGGAGTTTACGTTCCTAAGGACGGACCGTATCGAGAAGTCGTCTCCGCAAACCAAGTTTCCCAATCCACTTGACTTCGACAATACTCCAAACCCGACGATGATTCTCCCGAAAAATTGGTACAGCCAGGGATGAAATGAATTAAGACCAGAATTATCCGTTCAGTTTCAGTGCAAAATGATCGGAGTACAATCGTCTGCATAATAGATATAAAATGGAGGCTTGTACCCGACGATGAGTGAAAACGGAGAATCGCCGATAAGCGATCTGGAGCGTGAGTTTATCGATGAGCAGAAAGGCGAAGGCGCGCTGTCTTTAAACATTTCGGACGGAAGCGAAAAATCCTACTTGGGTTACGACCTCAATCTGGAAGACGTGGAAGCCCTCTATTTTGACGGCATCGGCGTTCCTCGGTGGGAAAGCCTCGAAGGCACGACTGTCGAACAAAAGACAGCACTATACTGGGAACGCTTCAACGACCGAATGGATAAATATCCTCTGATAGGAAGGACGCGTGACACGGACGAAAAGGTCGAGTATACGTCGGACGAGATGCCGAGTTTAAGTCTCGAGTGCGAGCAAGTGTCGTCCGGCACGTCGAACGCGAAAGCTTTAAGAGCCGCACAAAAAATCTCGCTGGCCGCGGAAAGAGCGGCGTCGAAGCAAGCCGGCCTCGTTCTGACGCCGACTCAGTCGCTCGACCCCTGGAGAGCTTGACCATCCGCCTGCCTCAGCGTTATTCTCTTTGGCGAGCGCACAGGGCGCCGCCAGATCCGCGGAGAGGACCGAGTCCACCTGAGAGAATTTCCGAGAATGCAGGTTCCATCAGCGAACCTCCTTTCGCCCGAAGATGCGGATATCGGGCACTTACCGTAAAGGAGGCTCGAAATGTCAAACTACTCGGCGGGCGACCGCAACATTCCCGTTCGTCCTGACCTCGATCAGCTCAAGCACCAGGCAAAGGATTTGTTAAAACACGTTCGTGCGAATGATGCGGCCGCAATCGAGGAATTCACGACTTATCATCCGAAACAGATAGAACCCGCAGACGCGATCCTGGCCGATGCGCAACTTGCGCTGGCCAGAGCATACGGCGTCAAAAGCTGGCCGCGCCTTGTCCAGGCTTGCGACCTTATCGACGCAATCTGGCGCGACGACCTTACGGCCGTCCGCGAACTCGTCACGAAACATCCAAATCTGATCCACGAAAACGCCCGGGCCACGGAAAAGTGCAACTGGGGCCCGCCGATGAGCTATGCGGCAAATCTCGGCCGTAACGAGATCATCAAGATGCTCGCCGAAATGGGAGCGACCGATTTCGAACACGCCCTCGACCGTGCCGCGCTTCAGGGCAAGATCGACACGGCCGAAATGCTCCACGGGCTGCTCGGCTCGCCGCTGCCGCCGGATGGTGCTCTCGGCGGGACCGCGTATACGCTAAGTGAGTCAGGGACGGCGTTTGCGTTGCGGGCCGGTGCCCGCGTCGTAGATGAGAATGGGAAAAGGCTCGCCCCGGTCGATGTCGTTCTCGAAACTGACAGCCGAAACCCGACGGCCAAACACGCCATACTTGAGATGTATGCCGCGAACGGACTGGAGTTACCCGACACGCCGGTCATGGCACTCCATCGCGGCCGCATTGACCTGCTCGAAGAACACGTCCTGCGCGACCCGTCGGTTCTAAACCGAACATTCACTCACGAAGAAATATATCCCCCCGACCTCGGCTGCCACGATGAAGTGCTCGCCACGCAGGGCACCCCGCTCGCGGGCACGACGCTGCTTCACCTGTGCGTCGACTATGATGAGTTCGAAATAGCCGAATGGCTGATCGCAAAAGGTGCCGATGTGAATGCGCGGGCAGCGGTGGAGGCGAACGGCTTCGGTGGCCACACGCCGCTCTTCTGTACGGTCGTATCGCAGCCGAACTTTTGGATGAACTATCAGGGCCGCGAGCAGGAAGCCCGATTCGCCGAATTGCTGCTCAACCACGGTGCTGATGTTTCGATCCGCGCGTCGCTGCGCAAGAAACTTCATCCCGGCTACGCTCCAAAATATGATGTTGAGAATTGGTACGAGTATCTCAACGTCACCGCCCTCGAATGGGGTGAGCAATTTCACGCGAAAGTATTCGTAAGCGAACCGGCGATGGAACTGATCGCGCGAACTATCTAGCCGGCACAACCGTTTATATCCGCGAATCAAGACAGCCAAAATCTGTCTACCGTTCGGTCGCGGTGACCCAGTGTCGATTGATCTTGGCTTCGATTCTTCATATTTTGTCGGCAATTTGACTATTTCCCGATTCTTTTTCGCAAAAGTAAGCCGACGGGCCGTCACCACAGAGAGTTCACTTTTTTTACCGACGTTTAGTCACATTGAATTTTGCTACCGCGTGGAACGTATATTCGCCTGTCAGCCGTCAAGGCAAACGTCAGGCAATTGAGGCATCGCCATTTTCGCAAGCCGAAATTTGAAGGAGAATTGTTCGCATGGCTGAAAACGTAACTATATTCGGCGACGTCGCCGATAAATTCGACGCCCTGGTGGCCTATGATGAAAAGGCCCTTGACACATACGTAGAAGAAAGCGGCTACAGCCTTGGGAGCATGGCTTTGGCCTCGACCGCAATGGCGTTTATGACCTTTGCGAAAGGGTTCGTCGATGTTGGCCGGCTCGGCAACGGCATCCTGATCGAGGGCGGCATTAAAGGAGTCGGAAAAGATGCTTTGCGTGCTCTTAATTTCGCCGGCGGCGCCGGGGCCGTCATCGGACGCGGAACAAAACTGTTACGTCTTGTTCAGGCCGGAAACACATGTGCCCCGGTCGCACAGACCAATGCCCTTCGGCTTGCGGGACAGCGTTTTTTTATCACCATTGAGGACCTCGCCGCAAAAGCGGGTCTCAATCTACAGAAAATAGCCGCAAGCGGCAGTGGGACTGCAGAATACTCCGGAATGGTCGCGGCAATGCAGCGAATGGGAATCGCTGTGCGAACCCTTGCTTCGGGTTCGACCCTGACGCTCCAGAGGGCCATCGAAATCATAAAGGCCAACCCTGGCGGGGTCGTAACGTTTTCAATCCTACGCGGCGGTTCTCAAATGGGACATCGTCTCTATGCGACGTTCACCCGCACGGGTGGTCTGGTCATTCGAGATTCCAATTTCTTGCTGAAAACGTACAGGAGCGTTGCGGAACTGGAGAAAGCGTTTGGTGCGGGAACTATCGTCAGGGAAATGCCGATGATCTTCATACCAAACGCTTTGTTAACCAGCGCAGCCGGCGTCGCCGAAACCGTCGGCGGTCTTGCCGCATACCTGCCGCTGGCGTTTCAGGTCATACCGGTGGTCAACATAAATGCGGGCGACGACGAAACCGCTCTTCAAGCATTGGAAATGCGGGAAGAGGTCGCCAAAAGCAACGGACAGCCGCCCGTGATCCACCTTCCCGCACTCGGCTCGGCAGCGGGCAAATATCACACCGTCGTGCAGGGCGATTGGTTAAGCAAGCTCGCCAAACATTACTACGGCAACATGAGAAAATGGCCCGTTATATTCGAGGCTAACCGGAAAACGATCGGAAGGAATCCCGACATTATCAAACCGGGCCAGCGCCTGTTTATTCCAAATTTACCAAAGGCCCGTATTATTGCGGCCAATTCACTGCCCGGACAAACTATGGTTTCCGTTTGATTGTGTTATCGCGGAGTTTTTCTCCGGCTGCGTTTCGCATAGATGACGCACGTCGACCATGTCGTTAGTTCGGATTTAGATCGAGGTGGTCTTGCGTTATCATAGGCGCCTTTATTTGAGGACCAATAAAATAATCGGCGGCGAAAATTTGGTCGCGGCCATTTTCCTTGGCTTGGTACAACGCCCGGTCGGCAGCTTTTATTAGGTCGGTCTCCGAGGTTTCGAGCGTGGCGAATATCGTTGCGATTCCGACACTTACCGTCACATATTCACTCGTCAATGACTGGCTGTGCGGGATCATCAGGGCATTCACGTTTGCGACCGCTTGCTCCGCGATAGTAAAGGCTCCCGACGCGTCGGTGCCGCCGAGCACGACGGCAAACTCTTCGCCGCCGAAGCGCGCGACCAGATCGGTCGGCCGTTTTATCGTTTCGGCAAACGCCTCGGCCACTTTCTGAAGGCAGTCGTCGCCGGCCTGATGGCCATAGGCGTCATTAAAACTCTTGAAATGGTCGATGTCGATCATTACCAGCGAGATCGCCGTCTTGAACCGGACGGCGCGATGCCATTCGTCGGCAAGGAATGTCTCAAACCGCCGCCGGTTTCCGATCTTTGTCAGGCCGTCCGAGTTCGCAAGGTCCTGCAGGATCTTGTTCGCATCCGCAAGTTCGGCGGTCCGCTCGGCCACCAGCCGTGCCAGTTTTCGTTCCCTTGCTTCGAGTTGGTAAACACTCACCTTCCAGATAATTAGCAGCGCGATGGCCGCGCCCAGGACCGCGAGCAGCATAAACAGTTTGGTCTGGTAGAAAAAAGGCATCAGATCTAATCGAAGCTCGGCCCCCTTTTCACTCCAGACGCCGTCGCTGTTCGCCGCCTGAACAAGGAAGTTATATTTTCCGGGCGGCAGAAACGAATAATACGCCGTCCGACGATTCTCCGCGTCGATCCAATCTTCGTCGTGGCCTTCAAGCTTGTACTTGAATTTTATTTGATCCGATTTGACCAGGCTGATACCGGTAAACCTTATCTCGACATCTTTCTGACCGGGCTCGATTACCAGGCCGCCGTGAAAATCGACCGGCTGGCGTGCCACTAGGACTTCTTCGACGACGACCGATGGCGGCAGCGGATTCGGCGTCTCCGCCTTCGGATCGACGACGGCGACACCGTTTTGCGTCGGAAACCAGAACTTTCCATCCTCGTCCCTCAGGCTGGCCGGCTGACGGCCCCCGTTACACTCGTTTGAGAGCATTCCGTCGGCTTTTCCATAACCGACGCTGTTTATCTTCGCTGTCTTTCCGTCCGCAAAATCGTCCAGGTCCCGTCGTTTGACCCGATAGATGCCGCGGTTCGAACTGATCCAAAAGTAACCGGCCGCATCTTCTTCGATCGCAAAAGCACCGTTGCTGTAAAGCCCGTTTTCTTCCCTATAACTCACGAACCGGCCGTCTTTGAACCGGCTTAGACCTTCATCGTACGTACCTATCCAAAAAGTGCCCTCGGCGTCTTCGTAAACCGTCCGTACATAGTTTCCGGCCAGGCCTTCGTTTTTTGTGTAGTTCGTAAAGCGGCCATCTTCGAACTTGCTCAAACCGCCGAATCCGCCGAACCAGAGTGAGCCTTTCGAGTCCTCGAAGATAAAGGTCATGAACTCGTTCGGCAGTCCGTCCTTGACGGAATATTCCGCAGTCGGTTTGTAATCGTTAAACCGCAAAATACCTTTGTTCGTCGCCGCCCAAACGTTTCCGGACCGGTCGCCTTTGATGGCAAAAACGTGCGACCCCTTGAACAGAATCTCGGCCTTGCCGTTTTCAACGAGAAAAATACCTCCGCTCAAGCCGACCCACATCTTGCCGTTCGGGTCTTCCCAAAGCGATTGAACGGACATTCGGCCGGGTCGCCATGTACTGTCCGGAGCGGCGTTTGCCGGAGACTTGATCTCCATCGCCTGGAACTTTCCGTTGCGATAGACGCTCAGCCCCTTGCTCGAACCGAGCCAAATATCGTTCTTGCTGTCGCGATAAAGCGGATATATCTCGGAGTGATCGAGGCCGTCATTTGTACTGTAACTCTGGATGACCTGTTTTCGACGCCTGCTCAGGCCGCGGTCTGTCGCCAGCCACGTATTGCCCTCGCGATCGTTATATACAGAAGCGATCGATGAACTCAGCAGGCCATGCTCGCTTCCCCAAAGCGTTATTTTGTCTTCGTTTATTTGTACCAGCCCCACGCTGGCGCTCGACGCCCCGCCGCTGGACAACCAGACGCTGCCGTCCGGTTCCTGCCAGAACGAATGATACAGCGAGGTGCGCGGCAGCCCGTCTTTTTCATCAAACGTGCGCACTTGACCGTCACGGACGCGATGAACGCGATTCTCGCCAAGCCAGAGAGCCCCGTCACTTGACTCGAAGACGTTTGCCCGGTAAGGGATCTTGGTCAGGTCGAGCGCTATCACCGTGGTTTTACCGTCTTTGACTTCGGTTATGCCGGTCGGGCGGATCGTCCACGTGGTTCCGGTCTTGCCGTTGATCACCCGGTCTTCGTAAAGCTTTGGCTGCTTTTCGATAAACTCGAATTTGCCGTCGAATAGTCGATACCAACTGCGTGAGGTGCGGTCTTCATCTTCCGCCAAAAACCGAAGCTCTCCTGTCGCGTCCCGCTCGATCTGGCCGATGTAATGGCCGGGAACCTGTTCCGATGTAAGCGAAGAAAAAACGCCGTTTCGATAGGTGGTAAGGATGCCGTCCTCCATCGTCGTGGCGTAAAGCGTTCCGTCCTTGTCGCCGAAAATTCCGGTGAAACGGTTATTTATGATGCCCTTCGTATTGCTCTTGTTGAATGTTGTAAACCTCACGCCGTCGAACCGCACCAGCCCGTCGAAGGTCGTAAACCACAAATAACCATCCGGCGTCTGAGTGATCTGGCGGACACCGTTCTGCGGCAGCCCATTGTCCGTCGTCCACGTGTCAAACCGGTATTGCCCGGCCGCGGTGAAGACGCCCGAAATAAGGAGGCAGAGTAGAAATATGATTTTCGTTCGCGACGGAACCATGAATGAGGGCTATAAGGGGCGAGATAGGAGATAGCATCCGAAAAATTGGGAGCCAACAATATTAAACAACGATAAATATATATAGTCAATTATTTCAAGAGAAAATTCCGAATCTCGAGGAATTTAGTCATCTGGCGAAGTTATTCGGATGCTGCGCGACTTAAAAGGTTTGACTCAGGAAGAACTTGCGAGACGTTCGAATGTAAGCCCGACGAATCTGAGCTTTTTGGAAAATAATCGTGTAGATATTGGAAAAAAAAGAACTCTGCAAATAGCCGCGGCCTACGACGTTCACCCGGCAGCAATAATGTTCCCGGAACATGAGGCAGTAGAGATCGGAAAGGACGCCTAGTACGCCTTCGTCACGTCAACCCCGGTGTAGTAGTGCTTGATGATCGCTTCGGCCTTGACGCCCATTTTTGCAAGACCGTAGGCGCCGTATTGGCACATGCCGACGCCGTGGCCCCAGCCTCGGCCGGTGAATGTATAGCTTGAAACGGTATTGCCGGAATAGCGTTTGTTGATCACAAAAAGCTGTTCTTTCAGCCTCAGGGCCGAACGGATCTTTCCGCCCTTTAGCGATTTGACGCCATTCGACCCGATGATTTCCAGCTCGACCGCCCGACGCGAATAGCCTTTTTGCTTTATGTTTACGTCATAAAGCGTTCCGATACCGCGAACGTATCTGGACAATCTCGACTGCACCGCTCCGGCACCGAGCGTCGAGCTCCAATTGGTGAAAGGAGACATATTCTCGGCGACCGTCGGCAGGTCCGTCGGTTCGATCTCAAGATAAATAACCGTACCGGCCGCGTCGAGTTGGTACTTGACGGCTTCGCCGCCGACCAATGCCGCTTCTTTAACGGGATAAGCTTCGCCGCCGAACTGCCGGAACAAAAACACGTCAGGCCTGATAACAAGCTGCCGGTCGGCTTTTCCCGATTTCAGCACCAGTTTACCGTCGACGCTTGCCTTC
>JABFSB010000031.1 GCA_013140875.1 Acidobacteriota bacterium | reverse complement strand
CACATCACAGCTCCTCCAAAAAGCGAAACTTCGCCCTTAATATTGAAAAGGCGAAGTTCCTCGTTCAGTTCTTGCAGATATTGCGTGATCTCTTCTGCTGTCATCGGGTCATTTGCCGCTCATTATCAATTTCGCGATCGTCTGCAGCTGCATATTCGAGGTGCCTTCGTAGATAGCGCCGATCTTGGAGTCGCGCCAGTATTTTTCGACCGGGTAGTCCTTTACGTAACCGTAGCCGCCGTAGAGTTCGATGGCTTTTGACGAGACGGCTTCGGCGCAGCGGGATGAGTAGAGTTTGGCAATTGCGGCTTCCTTTAGGAAAGATTTACCGGCGTCCTTGAGACGGGCGGCGTTATAGACCAGCAATCGGGTCGCTTCGATCTCAACGGCCATTTCGGCTAGTTGGAATTGGACGGCCTGGAAGGTTCCGATAGCCTGGCCGAACTGTTCGCGTTCCTGCGTATATTTCAATGCCGCTTCATACGCGCCTTGAGCTATGCCGAGCATCTGGGCACCGATGCCGATGCGGCCTTCGTTTAGGGTTTCGATGGAAACCTTATAGCCTTTTCCGACTTCGCCGAGGACGTTTTCTTTCGGGACCTTGCAGCCGTCCAGAATTAGTTCAGTGGTGGATGAGGCTCGAATACCAAGCTTGTCCTCTTTTTTGCCCACCGAAAATCCTTCAAAATCTTTTTCTACAATGAACGCGGTTATTCCTTTATAACCGGCGTCCGGATCGATGGTCGCAAAAACGATGAAAATCTCGGCTTCGTTGCCGTTTGTGATCCAAAGCTTCTGACCGGTAAGTTCGTAATGATCGCTCTTATCGACGGCGCGTGTTTTCAACGCGAATGCATCCGAGCCGGAAGCGGCTTCGGACAAAGCGTAGGCCCCGACCATTCCGCCAGCAAGCTGAGGTAGATATTTCTTCTTTTGCTCGTCGTTTGCCCAACGCATAAAGGCGTTCGTGACCAGAGTGTTGTGAACGTCGACGCAGACTGAAATACTCGCATCAACACGGGCAAGTTCTTCTATCGCGAGGATCGCATTGAAGATCGTCGATCCGGCGCCGCCGAACTCTTCCGGTGATTCGATCGCCATCAGCCCCAGTTCAAAGCATTGTTTCAAAAGGTCCGGATCGAGCTTTGAAGCATGTTCCATGGCCTCGACACGCGGGCGGACCTCGCCCTCGGCAAACTCGCGGACGGAGGCGCGAAACAATTCTTCTTCTTCGGATAAAACAGTCAACCCGGCGTTGGATAATGCTGTTCCGGCGGCAGTGCTCATATTTCTTTTCCTAAAAACGTTTGTTATTTATAGTCGGATAAAATACCATTTTAATCGTGACAAAGCGTAAATAGCAAAGCAGTGAGCCTCGAACCGAACCCTGAAAACACGGGCGTAAGACCCACGCCGATCTCAACCAAACATTTCAACCGTCTAAAGATACTGGGCGTTTGCCTGACGCTCGGCGGTGTAGGGCTGTTCTGTTATTTCGTTTGGTCGGTCGGCGTGACCGAGATCTCAAAAAACATCGAAAAGCTCGGCGTTGCCGGATTCGGCGTAATCCTGGTCATCTATTTCCTGCGCATATTGACGCGTGCGATGGCGTGGCGTTTGTCCGTTTACGACCCGTACGAACTTGAGCTAAGCGACACGGTTCCCGCCGTCATTATCGGCGAAGCTATGAGCAGCATGATCCCGCTCGGCATCCTGATAAGCGGCACGGCAAAGGCCATGGCGGTTCGCAAACGCGTGCCGCTCGTCGTCGGCCTTTCATCCGTGGCGACCGAAAATCTTTTCTATAGCTTTACAACCAGCGCTTTTCTGATGCTTGGTGCTTTAACCTTTCTGCGGAACTTTCCGGTCGAGGATTCATGGACGTGGACGATCGACGGGCTTATCGCGGTGCTTTTCGTGCTGTTGATACTCGGCATCGTCATGGTAATCAAGCAATGGCATTTCGCCAGTGAGACGTGCGAATGGCTGTATCGACGCGGAATACTGACCGGCGTTCTCGAACACGGCCGTTCGGAAGTTCGGTTGTTCGAGAATCTGATCTACGGGTTTTATCGCCGCCATCCGAAACGGTTTTTGCCGATATGTTTGCTCGAGACCGCATTTCATATTCTCGGCATTGTGGAAGTTTGGTTCATTTTAAGTCGTCTTAGCGATGCCGTATCGCTGCTGAACGCGTTCCTGCTGGAATCCGTCAGCCGGCTGATAACCATCATTTTCAAACTTGTGCCGTTCCTCGTCGGCGTCGACGAGGCCGGGGCCCAATTTGTCGGTGAAACGGTCGCGGCCGGTGTCGGCATCGGCGTTACGCTGGCTATCATTCGAAAAGGCAGGATCTTATTTTGGACGGGCGTCGGGCTGGCGCTCATCGTAAAACGCGGCCTTTCACTAAAAGAGATCCGGGCGATCAGGACCGATTAGAGCGGCCAAAAAATAGGCACGAATATCATTGCGGCGATGAACACCAGAACCGTGAGGAAGGTACCGATCTTTACAAAATCCATAAAACGGTACTTGCCCGGTGTGTAGACCAGCACGCAAGCCGGCTCGAGCGGCGTAATGAAGGAAAATGACGCGGCATAGGTGACGGCGACGATGAACGTCCGCGGATTAAGCCCGAGGGCAACCGCCGTTTTTACCGCGACCGGCAGGACCACAAGGGCGGCCGCCTGATTCGACATCGGCTGGGTCAGGATAACGGTAAGCAGGAAAAATCCCGCCAATATATACATCGGACCATAATCGAAATAAGTTTGGATCAGGCCCGCCAGATAGATATCGGTCCCTGTCTTTTCCATCGCGACGCCGAAGCTCATCATGCACGCGATCAGCACGAGCAGCCGGAAATCGATGAGCGAATACATTTCGTTATACCGGACCGTTTTCGTTGCCAAAAGCAGCAGCACGCCGGTCAGCACGCAAACAGCCAGCGGAATATCAAAGCCGATGACCAGCTTCGACAGGGATAACGTCAGAAAGAGCAAAAACGCCGCGATCGCCCATTTACGTTTTTCAATCCGTACACTGGACGACGATAAATCTTCGAGCAGGATCATCTGCCGTTCCAGGACCAGGGGTTCTATTTCCTGTCGCGTTCCCTGTACCAAAAGCACGTCGCCGAACTTCAATCGCACATCGCTCAGCTTATTGATGAACGTCTCGCCGTGCCGGTTTATCGCGAGGACCGTCAGCTCATAATCCTGTCTAAAGCGCAGTGTCTTGAGCGTTTGCCCTACCAGTTGCGAATCGCGCATTACCATTACCTCGAAAAGCTCGATACTTCCGCTTTCGAGAACGTTGTCATTCAGCTTGAAATCGGGCTTTATCTCAAGCCCGACCTCTTCCTTGACACGCAGGATGTCGTCCAGCTTTCCTTCGACGATTAGAAGATCATTTTCCTCGATCCGTTCGTGGGCCCGCGGTGCGATCTGTTTCCGGTCGCCGCGGATGATGCCAAGCACGGTCAATTCCAGCTCGGTGCTTATATTCGATTCGCCAAGAGTTTTTCCGACAAGGCGTGAGTTTGGCAGAACGACAAGTTCGGAAATATATTCGCGGATGCTGTAATCGTCGGTAAGGGATTCGCCGCCGCCCCGATTCGGAAGCATCGGCCGTCCGATAAACAACATGTAAATCATTCCGACGGCGAAGACGATTATCCCGACCGATGTCAGCTCGAACATCGATAGCGGCTCCATTCCGTATCGAACGATCGCACCGCTTACGGCAAGGTTGGTCGAGGTTCCGATAAG
>JABFSB010000254.1 GCA_013140875.1 Acidobacteriota bacterium | reverse complement strand
CTGGAACTGGGGCTGGGTGAGCCGGTCGGCGAAGGCGATGCCGTCGGTGTAGGCGTCGCTCCGCCGCCGCCGAAAACTCCCGTCACCAATACAGTGGCTCCATTCCTGACCTGAACCGTGTTGCCGTCATTGACATTGGGTACAGTCTGGCCGTCTTCGGTGCGGAGTTTCAGACGTCCGCGATGATCGATATCAAGCACGATTTGGCCGACCGAAGTTCCATTGATGAAAGCGGTGAGGGCAGTGCCGGCAGGAAGATTGTTTACGTCTTCGATCTCGACCTCTAATTCGCGCTGTCCGTCAGCGTAAAGCTGGAATTCGGCCGCCCCGTGCGGATCGACGCTTCCGGTGGGCGAAACAAGATTCGCGGTCCTGATCAAAATGGGCACGCCGCCCGCGTTTGCTTTGAGCCCCAATAGCGGGATGGACGCCCATGCCGCCACTGCCAGCAAAACCAGCAAACACTTAATTAATTGCGTTTGATTTCTATTTTCTTTTTGCATTTCATTTTTCCTCATTCTTTGTTCGAAGCTACCGGCTTAACCGCTGACAAGTGCCTCTCTTTTTATCCGGGTCAACCAGACAGTGTCGCGATCAGGGTTGAAAAGACACCCTCCGAAAAAAGAAAAGATAGACATGAAAAAAAGGCCGGCGACGAGCACCGGCCTAAAAGCAAGGACATGACGTTTCCGTCATGGAGTACACGCGGAAGGATTCGAGCCGCAATTCGTATTGCCGGTCAAAGCACAGAACGCATCGACGCGATTCGTCCTGATCGGGCCTCTGACGGGATGATTGCATCGCCATTCGATGCCTGTAAGTGAGATTTGGTCGACAATATCGTGCGGAAGCAGTGTCGGAAACCGTCCTTTCATCAAAGCAACGACACCCGCCGTAACCGGAGCTGCCATCGACGTGCCGCTCCACAGGCCATAACGGCCGCCCGGCAGCGTGCTGACGATATTTTCACCCGGGGCGACGGCCCGAATGAATCTCGTTTCATCCTCCCGATTTAATGTCGAGAAAGGTGCGAGAGTGTCAAGCCGCGTACTTGCGCCGACCCCTATTTGAGGATTGATTCGATTGCCCGCGGGGTAGATCGGCAAATTGTTGCCGCCATTTCCCGCAGCCGAAACAACGATAAGGCGGTTGTTACTCAACTCAGGAAAGTTTTGAATTCCAGCCTGCGGACCGTCACAGTTCTCCAGCAGATTTTTAAGAAGTCTCGCGTCCGAGTTGTAACCGAAGCTGATATTGATAACGTCGGCGCCGTGATTCGCGGCCCAAATGATCGCTGCCGTGACACGCCACAATTCGCCCTCACCGTTTCTGTCCAGAATCCGGATCGGCATTATCTTTGCCTCCGGGGCCGTGAGAGCGACGATGCCCGCCACGTGCGTTCCATGACCGTATACCGGATCTTGCCGCAGAACGCCCTCCTCACGCGGGTCGTTATCGTCGCCGACAAAATCAAAGCCGGGAACCAGCCGCCCGGCAAACGCCGGATGATCGGGGTCGATGCCGGTATCGAGGACAGCTACGACGACAGGCTGCCCATTGTCCACGCGGGTTCCGCGATTTATCTGGTGGGCCTCTTTCAGCCGGATGGTCCACGGGAACCACTGCCTGCCATAGCCTTTCGAGCTGCCGCCCACGGCCCATGAGAGCCCGACGGCCCATGAAAGCCCCTGCGTCCACGGTAGACCCGGACGCTCGAAAGAGGAAAGTTTACGGTTTACTTCGGCCTTAGCGACTCGCGCGTCGCCCTGCATGGCGGACTGGACCTGACAAGGTGTTTGCGTGTTAGAGGCTAAAAGCCGCATCCGCAATGAAGGCGGGCTGCCCACTTGATCGATTTGCTGCCTTTCCAGGCCGTACTGGTCCGCGACGGCATTTCTATCGTTCTGATTGACCAGATCGACGATGATCTGGCCCGGCACGGCCTCACACGTCGACTGCGCCCTGGCTGCGGCCGCGAACCAAAAGACGATGAAAAACAGCGGTAAGGCTGCTGCAATCAATCGTTTATAGCTAAACCCAAACATTAGATTCATCCCAAAAAACTTCCAGCGGATCTCTTTCATCCGTTTAACAGTGCACGGAGCGGTGCGAAAAAGACAGGAAACGATGGATTATTTTACCCTATGGAAAAAAAAGGGGACCAGTAATATGGATGTTCGCCTTCTTCGATAAACTTTGCCTGCGTTTGCCTAAGAGATGCTTCGACCGACTCGCCGCGTTGTAAATACGAATAAAATTCCGTCATAAAACGCCTTGTGGCTGCATCATCCACCGTCCAAAGACTTAGTACAAGCGATCGCACGCCCGCGGAAAGGAATCCTCTGGCAAGGCCGATGATCTCTTCGCCCGGAAAAAGCTTGCTCAAGCCTGTTTCGCATGCGCTTAACACAACCACCCCGGCCTTGAGTCGCCGCGACGAAATGTCGCGAACGTTGATATGGCCGTCGGCAAGCTGAAGGCTCGAATAAAGTGGATTATCAGCCCGAAAATGCCCGTGACAGGCGATGTGTATCAGGTCGTGCCGACCGGCATTCTCGCGAAAATTCGCAAAGGTCGCATCGCGGCCTGAAAACGTGCGGGCGGACGGCATTATTTTCGCGATTGCTTTCACTTCGTTTTCCACTTCGGGTGCGGCCTGGTCGGCAAAGGCGATAAGCAATGGATTTTTCGGGCGGGGAAGCGGCCGGCTTACCAGGGCTTGCCAGATCGAAGCCGAAGGCGCGGTCGAAATATTGCAAGTTTGCGTTAAGTATCCAAACGAGTTTTTGAGTGCGGAAAAAGGAACGTAGTGGACTATGCCGGACGGAACGATAACCAGATCTTTGCCGCCGATGAACGGCTCGACCGGCCCGACCAGCATTTCGTGGAGCCGGGCAAGGGCGGAATCGGCCCGCTGCTTTAACTGAGAGGCGAATGCGGACAGCGCTTGTCGGCCGAACCGCAGCGTGCCGAATTGAAATCTGAGCTGCTCGAGCTCGTCGATAACGGCTTTTTCGGTCGCGAGGTCGGCGACGAAATCGATCCTTTCCGACGTGATGACGAATGCCGACAGTTTTCCGTCCAGCTTAACGTATTCGATCAACGCCCGGTCAGGGCCAAGCGTTTTGCATAACCCGTCAATGTCGAACGACGCGGGTTGCCCCCGCCGTTCGGCCGAGTCGGTGTTCGCAAGGCTTTGCCGCCGGCGAAGAAGGTCCGAAAACTTGCGTTCACGGCGCTTTATTTCCGCCTTGATCTTTTCAGCCTCCGCCGACGTTGTCGTCCTTAACCGGCTGTAAAACCAGTTAAGCTCTTCACGCAGCACTGAAGCCGCGGTAGAAGCCTCAGCAGAAAAATCGCCCAACCGGTCGGCCGCTGTAGAGCCGCTTTGCACGGCTTCCAGCAGCGATCTCGATTTTGCGCTTTCAATGTAAGCCAACGCCTGCGCCGTCTTATTTTCCGAAAGGGAAATGGCGGCAAGCTGTTCGAAAGGCTCCAGTTTCCCATCAAGGAAAGCGATTCGAAATTCTTCGCCGGTCAGCGGAGCAAGTGAATTCTCAGTAAGTGATACGGCTTTTTCAAATGCTTTCTTTGCGGTCTTAAATTCGCCCGCATTCAGCTGGGCCTTTCCGATCGAATTCAGCGCGAGAAGTGCGACTTGCTTTTGTTCAAACTCGAGCGAGTCGGCAAGGGTTTGCCGCAAACGCGTCAAGCCGCTGTCCGCGTTTCCGGTTCTTATCAAAACGTCTCCGATAATCCATGACGACATTA